>DAOVLS010000421.1 GCA_030631125.1 Planctomycetales bacterium | reverse complement strand
AGCCATTGGATCTGCTACTACGGAACGAAGGCCACGCTGGAAACGATGGACCAATGGGTCGATAAGGTTCGTCTCTACGACAGTCGCAGCAAGCACGCCTTCGAGCGCGAGCGGTACGCCTTCGGGCCGACGTCATACCGCCCGACCGGGCGCGACGGCAGGGACCTCACAACCGTCGGGCACGGCGGGTCGGATGAGCGTGTGATGGAATACTGGATTGAGTCCCTTGCCAACGGTCTGGCCATGCCCGTGGATGTATATGAGGCAGCCGACATGACCCTGCCGGGGATACTGGCCCACCGCTCCAGCGTTACCGGCGCTCAGCCGATAAACGTGCCGAACCTTCGGCTGGAAGCCGACAGGGATTCCTGGCGAGCCGACCGGGCACGCCCCGACCCGGACGATCCGTTCCGTCTCATCGACGCATAGGTAAAATAGGGACGCTAACCTATTTTCGCCTTTTCTCAATCAGTATTAGCGTCAACCGGCAGTTTATCAATCGCAAAGATGGGTTAGCATTCCTTAAAAAAAAGCGAAAATAGGTTAGCGTCCCTATTTTAGATTATCTGGAATATGATCAATCCACGATCACCCGCTTAATCCGATTAGTTCCGAGGCGGGAGAGGATTTCGTAGGGAATGGTTCCGGCCTGGCGGGCGAGGTTGGCGACGCTGTTGGTTGCGGCGGGGTCGGCCGAGATAATCTCGACCTCGTCGCCGACGGCGGCTTCGGGCGCGCCGGTTATTTCGATGACGGTCTGGTCCATGCTGACGCGTCCGCGGATGGGGCAGTCGATTCCGCCGACGCGCATCGAGGCGATGTTGGACAGGCTTCGGGGATAACCGTCGGCGTATCCGACCGGTACCAGCGCGACGCGAGCGTCCCTGTCGAACGTGTAAGTCAGTCCGTAACCGGTGGCTGAACCGGCCGGGACATCCTTTATCTGCACGATCGGACCGGTCAGGCGGAGGGCGGGCTTGAGCGGCAGGGGGTTTTGCATATTATCACTCGGCTGACATCCGTAAAGCGCCAGGCCCACCCGTACCATATCGAGGTGCGTTTCGGGCATGTCGATCGTCGCAGCCGAGTTGGCAGCGTGCAGGACAAGCCCGCTCCGCCCGCCGCACTCATCCACCGTCTGCATAAAGCGCTCGAATTGCCGCCGCACCGACGACTTATCTTCCTTGTCGGCGCAGGCGAAGTGGGTGTAGATACCTGTGAGTTTTACCTGTTCTGATTCCTTGGTTGCCGCGATTAATTCTTTTGCCTGTGCTGCCGGTACGCCGCTGCGATTCATTCCGGTGTCGATTTTGACGTGCGCCTCGGCCGGTCGGCGGGCCTTGCCGGATGCTTCATCCAGAAGGGTCAGTTCGTCGAGGTTCGTAACGGTAAGCGTTATATCGCCTGCGATGAGTTCGGCGAGGCCCTTTGCGTCCGATGCAGCCGCTGTTGCGAAGATCAGTACGGGCCTCTGCCAGCCTAGTTCACGCAGCGTCATCGCCTCGTTTCCCGTCGCCACGGCCAGCATGTCGGCAGCCGAACCAAGCACGCCGAGAACCTTACCCATCCCATGCCCGTAGCCGTCGGCCTTGACGACCGGGCAAAGGCCCACACCGCCGGCCAGCAGGCCTTGAACCAGGCCGATGTTGTGCTGAATCGCCGAAACCGAAATGTCCGCTCGCAGGTAGTCGTTCATAATGAGAAAAATTATACAGACATCAGACGTGCCGGGAATACATATTTGCCGTATGATTGCGCGGAGTTTCAAAGTTTCAAAATCCCGCGGGAGATAACAGCAATGCAAATTAACAAATTGAAAAGGTCAGCGGCGGCGAAGCCTGTCCTCACATGGTTGACGTTCATGCTCGTTATCGCCGGACTTGCCGCGCCGGCGCATGCCCAGACCAAACTGAAAACCTATCAGACAAAGTATTATATCATCCACACCGACCTTGGCCCGGACGACGTTCGCGAGGCAAAGGTGCGAATGACGGCCATGGCCGATGAATACCGCCGGCGCACCAGGGGCTTCAGCGGAAGGATCAGAAAGAGGCTTCCGTTTTATCTCTATCGCAAGCAGGAGGACTATTACGCCGCCGGCGCGCCAAAAGGCAGCGCAGGGCTTTTCATGGGCGGCGCGCTCCTGGCCGTCGCAGGCGAAAAAATCAGCAGCCGGACATGGCACATCATTCAGCACGAAGGGTTTCACCAGTTCGCCCACGCCACCATAGGCCGAAACCTGCCGATATGGGCCAACGAAGGCATGGCCGAGTATTTCGGGCACGGTATCTTCACCGGCGACGGATTCGTCGTGGGCGTAATCCCGCCGCGACGCCTCGCGCGACTGAAGAAGCAGATCAAGGAAAACAAAATCAAGTCCTTCGGCAAAATGATGATGATGACGAACGGGGAGTGGATCAAGGAGATGTCGATCTGCAACTACGACCAGGCCTGGTCGATGATCCATTTTCTCGTCCATGCCGACGACGGCAAGTACCGCAAAGCGACGACCGGATTCCTCAACGACATCAGCAGGGGCAAACCGTACCTCGGCGCGTGGATGAAACATTTCGGACGGGACGTCAAGATATTCGAGAAACGCTGGCGCAAGTACTGGCT
>DAOVLS010000436.1 GCA_030631125.1 Planctomycetales bacterium | reverse complement strand
GTATCCGGCGATGTTCACCGCGTCCTTTCCCGTGCCGTACTGCGGGGCGTACGACAATTCCAGGCGGGTCAGGTCGAAGACGGTCATTCCCGCATGCAGGGCCGTCGCCAGGACGTCGATTCGCTTATCGACACCGTCGATGCCGACGATCTGAGCGCCGAGAATCTTCCCGTCCTTCGGCGAGAACAGGAGTTTCATCACCATCGGCGTAGCCCCGGGGAAGTATCCGGCGTGCGAGGCGGGATGCGTGTACGATTTCCGGTAGGCGACGCCCCTGGCCTTCAGGCCGCGCTCGTTGGCGCCGGTCGAGGCTACGGACAAGTCGAAGACCCGAACGATGTTCGTGCCGAAAGCGCCCGGGAACGAAACGTCCTTTGCGAAGATGTGATCCGCAGCCAGCCGCCCCTGCTTATTGGCAATGCCCGCCAGGGGCATCAGTCGCCGACCGCCTAGAACGCGGTCTTCGGTCTCTATGGCGTCGCCGATGGCATAGATGGACTCGTCGGTCGTTTGCAGGTGCTCGTTGACGCGAATTCCTCCCCGCTCGCCGATTTCCAGACCGGCCCGGCGGGCCAGTTCAGTCTCAGGCTTGACGCCAATAGCGGAAATCACCATGTCGCAGGGAATCTGCCGGCCGCCGCGGACGGTAACCACCAGCCGATGCTCCCCGTCTTCGTGAAAAGACTCGACCGGGCAACCGAGGACCAACTCGACGCCGCTGATCCGCAATTGCTGGTGAATCCATTCTGCCATCTCCCGGTCCAGCGCCGGCATGACCTGATCCAGCATCTCCACCAGTGTAACGTGGATGCCCAGGTGGCTGAGGTTTTCCGTCATTTCCAGGCCGATGAACCCGCCGCCTACGACCACTGCCTCCTGCGGGTCCGTCTGCTCCACGCAACCTCGGATTTTCTCGGCATCTTCTATGGTGCGAAGGGAGAATATCCTCGGGTTGTCCATTCCCGGCAGCGGAGGACGCACAGGCTCGGCTCCGGGCGACAGCACGAGTTTATCGTAAGGCTGGCGATAGTTCCGGCCGGTGAGATGGTCCAGAACCTCAACAGTTTTGCCTTGTCGATCAATGGACAGCACCTCGTTCCTGATGCGGACATCCACGCGAAAACGTTGTGCGAAACGTTCCGCTGTTTCCACGAGCAGTTTGTCTCGCCTTTCGATTTCGCCGCTCACGAAATAGGGAAGCCCACAATTCGCAAACGAGATGTGTTCGCCGCGCTCAAACATCACGATCGTCGCGGACTCGCTGAGCCGTCGCGCCCGGGCGGCAAACGACGCCCCGCCTGCCACACCGCCTACAACTACAATAGTCTCCGTCATGGATTCAGATCCTTATGATTTTTCGGACTGTGTATTTCCATTCTCTGCCGTTGGGTAAAACCTTTCGCCCAGATGATTTGTTCCCGCTCGATTAGCCTGGCACTGACGTCGGCGAAACCCGCATCGATCAGCATTTGATTAATCTCCGCCGGGCAGTAGTAGTCCTCGTTCCAGAGTGTCTGGGCCAAAGAACCTCTGGGGAAATCGACAATTAATATTTCCCCGCCGGGACGAAGGGCACGGTATGCTTCGGCCAGGATCGCGTCGGGGTGTTCCATTTCGTGCAAGGCCCACATCATAACCACCGCATCCTGGGCCCCAGCCTTGGCGAATCCCAAGCGTTTTGCATCCTTGCGGATGCACCTAAATCGTCGGCCATCGGACGTATGGCGGCGTTTCGGAAAACTTCCGCCTGATATATCGACGCCAGTAACATTCTGGTGATATGTCCGGGTCAAATACTGCACGAGGTCACATGCCCCACACCCAAGGTCGAGAACGCAACCGGCAAGACGTAACTCGTGACCGATCCGTTTATGCAAACGCGGCTTGATCTTCTCATAAAAATTTTCCGGCGGGTTCTTTCCGGCCATACCCTCTTCCCTTGCCCATAACGCCAGTCACGAAAGCGGACAGGTCCCCGTCGGACAACTCGAACTACCAGAAGAACCTGACTTCGCAGCGAAGGTCGAGAAGACCTTCTCGGTCTTACCGAACCCGCACTTCTCGCACGCATGGGCCTTTCTGCTGCCGGCCTTTTCCAGAAACTCGGTTACGTGCCCGCATTTTTTACATTGATACTCAAAAAGAGGCATTTTCAGTCTCCTGTTTCTCTCGTCCAGTTCTTGCTTGTCCGCTTCCGTTCTTCCTTGAATTCCTTCGGCTTCTGTATCGTAGGGACGCTGAGCGCGCCAGCAGACATTCTGTCGTTCAGGTCGCCTATCTCTTTCCTGATCGCTTTGGGTCTGTTTTGGACCCCTAATCTTGCGGCGTATATGTGCGAGCACTCTTCAAAGCTTGTTTCCGCGCCCTGTTCGTCCATCTGAAGGGGCTGAACCTCATAGCCGATTTCTTTTAGAAAACCTATGACGTCCTTGATTGACTGCTTCAGGT
>DAOVLS010000088.1 GCA_030631125.1 Planctomycetales bacterium | reverse complement strand
GTTCGGCGATTACCTCAGGCGGGTGCTGCCCGTCGGCGTCCAGGCTGATTACCGCAGAACCGGTCGCATAATCGTACCCGGCCGTTATCGCCTCCTGAGGCCCGAAATTGCGCGAGAACGAAACGCACTTGACCTGATCGTCCTTCTCGTGAAGGTCCCGGATAATCTCCGCCGATTCGTCCGTCGAACCGTCATCGACGAAAACAATCTCATAAGGCTGACCCAGTTTGTCGGCTTCGGCCCGTAACTGCGAGTAGAACTCCCGCAGACTCTCTGCCTCGTTGTACACCGGAACGACGAAACTGAACGTAACGTCTGTTATGTCGCGCTGCTCGCTTTCAGACATATTTACCCTTTCGGATTGATAACAGCCTAACCGCTCCAGCGGATTTGTAAAGACCCGTGCAACCCAGGCCCAGCCATTTGAATGGCTGGGCTTCTTGAAGCACGTTACGTGTTACTTCTTTTCAGGCGCTGTACCAATCAGTCCCGTTTGCTTCTGAACCTTATTTGTGAAGTTCCATCCGACTTTCTTCCCGTCGGGGCCGGTGATGCTGATTAACCCTCCGGGCGGGCCGTCGGTGTTGAACCATACAGTTACGCGCCGCTTGTCGGAATGGAATTCTACTGCGATCATCTTTCCCTTCTCCCTCTGCAGGAGTTTGGAATCGCATATTCGCTTCAATGTCTTTCTATCGCCGACCTCGATGAGGTGCAGCAGCAGGTCGGACTTCTGCGCCTTCGCCGGCGAGACCTCCAAACGCCACTGACCCAGCAGCGGATTCGTTTCAGGAATGCCTCTTTTCTTCTGACATTTAAGCGGAATAGGCCAGTTTCGCCCGTCACACCAGAACTGCTTTCCGGGTCCGCCGATTTTTGTAATCTCCGCTTTGCTCGGCAGGAGCGTCCGGCAGAACAGCCTGCCGCCCTTGTACGCCCAGGAGAACGTATCGCCTTCAATCTTCGGCTCGACCGGCGAGTGCAGCAGGAAGGTTTTTTTATACTCCGGCTTTTTGGAGGTTACCCGGTCGAAAACCACAAAATGGTTCGGCGGGACAAAGACGAACTGACGCAGGGCTAAGGCGCATTTCTTTTCGTTGTAGCACGGTGTGGCGTCGCTTGCGATGTAGGTGAATTGCTTGTGCGTCTCGAATGCTACGACCTTCGCGCCGGTCTGTTTGTTCATTCCACCGTCATTCGGTACGGGCGGGTTTCCTTCGCCCGGCGCAGGCCTGCCCCAGCGACGGGGAAGTTTCTCGCCCGGCATGTGGATAGTGATGCAGTTGTGTGCGACGGTCCGGCCGTAGTAATGCGTAATATGTATGCCCGGCTCCGGCCTCGTGCCCGTATCGAGCGCGAGGTGGCCCTTTTTGTAAATTATGAAATTGTTTTCGTCGCAGTGCTTGTGCTGATTGGAGGTACATCCGGCGGTGAAGAGGGCGTAAGTATCATCCGGCCCGGAACCTGATCGCATGAAAATCTGCCCCATGTGCTCGAAGTGTCTCGCCGGGGGCAGGAGTTTCGACGGCGGCTTGGGCGGAGGGGACTTATCGTTTCGCGTCAGCACAAACGCAAGCCAGGGGAACGGTCCGGTCAGCAGGTATCGCTGACGATCCTTCGGAAGTTGTCCCTGCATCCATCTCGCCAGGGCCGCGCCGTCCGGAACGCTCCGGCTGCAGAAATGGCGGATCTGCGCCAAGTGGTCGTACATATTATGGATAGGCAGGCGATTGTTCCTGTGGTAAGCGTCGCCGGTGCCGAACTCCATTGGTACTTCCGGCCCGGTAATCCAGTTCCACATCACCCAGTTGACGAACATCCCCACGTGAGGCCACTGCCGGGACATGTCGGCGCCGAAGGCGGATTCCATTGTATGGAAGAAGTTGAATTCGACGTAAGGGTAGGCAGCCATCGCGTAATTGACCGACGCCGATGCCGACCCGCCGTCGTCGCCGGCCATACCACGACGCCATGCGAGCATATTCATGTGCTGATCGTAACCGGTCTTGATAAAACGTCCGGCTCGTTCGTCGTCGATGCGGTCGCCGTAAGTTGCCAGACCGACGTACCACGGCAGGGTACTGGTGCCATACATACCGCCTTTATAACCGCTTACGTTACGTCTTTTTCCGGGCATGGGCTTCTGGGCGGACTCGACGTGATCCAGCAGCATCTTCCCGATACGCTTGCGATCCTCGGCCGACAGATCGTTGTATAACCAGTCGTATGCGACAATCGCGTTTATACGGGAGTAGCACCACCAGTGAATGGGGCGTTCCTCGCGGTCGCACTTACGGAAGTAAGACGCGGTCTGTTCCAGTAATTTCACGGCCCGGTCACGATAAACCTTATCGCCGCTGACAAGATAGATGAACGCGTTCCCGCTGAGCAGGTAGGCGTTGTTGACGCCGAGTTGACGGTGGTTGGGCTTTTTTGGCGGATTGGCGGCGGCCTTGTCAAGCCACGCTTTGAGTCTAGCATAGTTGACTTTCTCCGAACCGAACGCGCGGGTGCGAATGGCGGGGAGGGTTTCTTTGTTGAGAAACAGTCGGGGGTGGTCCTTGCGGAGTTTCACCATCGGCGGCGAAGGCGGTTTCGTTTCAGCCCCGGCCCGGTCCGCAAAAAGCACACAAACCGAAAATACGACCGGGAGCATACTGATGAAAATCCGTTTGGTTTCCATTTCCGTTTTCCCTTTCTCTATACCTTGTATCAGATTGGGTGCCATGTTTTCGCCCGTAGCGCAGCGGAGGGCGTAAACATGCCTATGCCTACGGCAAAGGCATGGCACCCGGCCGTTACTTTTGTTCTTCTGTATTGCAAAGCCAGTCGGCGGCGGTTTCCAGCAGGACATGGTGCAGCGCGAGGAGCGTCTCGTAATCGAACGGGACTTTTGCGTCGCAGAATCCCTGTGGCGATTCGTGTGTCATCGGCATCGCCGCGCCGGCGTGGTAGAACATACCCGTCTGTCCCAGAGATGGCGGACACTCACCGGGCAGGCCGTCCGGGATAACCGGCGTCACCTGGTGCGAAGCAATCCCTTGCGCATCGAGGCCCTGGATGTAACGCCGAGAGAATGCGGCGATCTCTTCCTTGACGGACATTGGTACGTATGTCGTCGGCATGATTCCGGGCGGAATTCCGTATCCGTGCAGGTTCAGCAGCATGTCGGGGCCTTCGGCACTGACAACTTTCATTATGGCGGTCGTGGTGCGGCTCATCGGGTCGATCCAGTTGTCTTGCGCGAGGTTCACGCCTTCATCGTCGAAGTAACACCCCAGAAAGCCCACGTCGCCCTTCATCGGGTGGACGGCCTTGCATCCGGGCCAGCCGTAGAGGCTCCCATCCTTCCGCGTGCCCTGTCCGACGCGGTGCATCTCTTCTTCCGGCAGACCCACCCATCCGTCGTACGGGCATCGCGCCCGCCCGTCGGGGTTGGCGATGGGGATAATAATCAACCGCAGCCGCTGGAGTTTTTCCCGCAGTTCCGGCTGGGGCCGGCCGGTGATGTCATTGCCGGTCTCAAGGATGCTGATTGCCGAGATTGCGCCGATTGTTCCTTCCGGTTCCGCCCCGTGTGCTCCGGCCTGGATCATCAGCACAGGCATTTTTCGCACGCCGGGTCCACGGCGGTAATATGAATCCGGTTCCCGCGCGCCCAGAGCGGAGTTCCAATTCGCCGTTCCGCGAAGTTCCGGCTCAGCGTCGCCGTAAGTTGCCGACCGAACTGTCCGCCCGCCGGGCGATTTGCTCAACTCCTCGACCTTGCCTGCGCGGACGTCCTTTTCAAGATACGTCCCGATCGCATCGACCCCAGGCCGCCACCACGAAGGGACAGGGACGGAACTGGTCATAATTTCACCTGACAGATTTTCACTCATCGCGGTAGTTCCTTTTTTTATTTCTGACAACATGCGTTCACCGCCGCGAGTATCGCCACCACGGCGGTCTCGATGCGTAATGTTAGGTTTCCCACCCGGACGGACAAGAAGCCGACCTTGTTGGCTGCGGCGATCTCATCGGCGGTAAGCCCGCCTTCCGGGCCGATAAGGATTGCAATACGCCTTCCCGGCGACCACTCCTTTAATACCGCAGGGACGCCCAGGTTACTCTCGGCATGGCCGAGAATCCTTATGTCAGCATCGGAGGCGGCGAGGAAATCTGTCAGCGTTTTTGCCGGAGCGATCTCCGGTAGAAAGTCGTTTCGGCACTGTTTGGCGGCTGCGATACAGGTTTGGCGCCGGCGGGTAAGCGACTGTTTACCGGGTTTTACTACGCTGTGTTCGAATAATACCGGCGACAGTCGCGCAGCGCCTAACTCGGTCGCCTTTTCCACAAGCCAGTCAAGGCGCTTGCCCTTAGGGACGGCGAAGGCCAGTTCCACAACCGGCTCCGTTCGATTTTTCGCTTTCTGTCGGTGGAGGATGCGAACTTCGACTTGCTTTCGGCCGGGTTGGTGAAGTATCCCGTCGGCGGCGGAGCCGCTGCCGTCGAATACCTCGACTTCAGCTCCGTCGGTCAGGCGAAGAACGTCCAGGGCGTGGTGCGTTTCACCGGCGGACAATTCAACTGACTCGCCTTCCAGCGACTCAACGAAGAAGCGGCGAGTCTCACGACCGGTCTTCATGGTCCCCATCCCCCGACTTTCCGGTCGGCACGTCGCGTTTTCGGCCTGACAACAACAGAATGTCGCGCAGATGTTCGATATTGGACGCGTCCAGCCATCGCTGGCGGAATTTTTGCTCCTGGACGATATGCGCGATAGCCATCAGGGCGCGAAGGTGATAGTTTCTCTCGTCGCGCGACCCGACCAGAACGAAGGCCGCCCGCACCGGCTCGTCCTGACCGGCGAAGCGTACCCCTTCTTTGCATCGAATCAGGAGGATTTCGAATGTCTTTTCGCCATCGACGATAATATGTGGAATCGCCAGACCCGGTTCGATTACGGTGCTGGAAGAGGCCTCTCGCTGGCGGAACAGTTCGAGAAGGTGCTGCCTGTCAATATCCATTCGCCCGGCCAGGGCTTCGGCGGCCAGTGTGAACATTTCTTCGGCGGATACTTGTTCGGGGATGTCCAGGATGTCGCACTCGCGGACAAGATGGTCGAACCTGTCGCGGACAACGTCGTCTCGCTCAAGGGCGATTTCCTTTAGTTCTTCCTCGAGTGTGCTTCGGTAGATTTCTTTCGAGACGGCGCTTCGGACCATATAGACAAGCGCGCTTTCCCGGCTGATACTGCGACGGACGTAAATGAAATACCAGATAACCCCGGCCAGGGCGAACGCGCCGGTCGTAATCAACGGTACCGCCCCCATTTCCACGATGAGGAACCCGCACATCACAATTCCGGCAATCTGCATCCACGGATAGAGCGGCGAGCGGAACAGCGGGCGGTAGTTCTGAAGTTTGCTTCCCCGCATGATAAGCACCGCGACGTTGACAAGCAGAAAGAGCATCAGCATCATCGTGCTGGCAACCTTGACGAGGTTTTCGATGCTCAGCAGTGCGATGACAGCGATCATAAAACCGCTGGTAATGAAGATGCTCACGTGCGGCGTTCCGAAGCGGGGCGAGAGTTTCTGGAGGAATCCCGGAAGCAGTCCGTCGCGGCTCATTGCCATCGGGCTGCGGGAGGCCGACAGGATGCCGCTGTTAGCGGTGGTAATAAACGCCAGCATCGCCGCGGTCGAAAGGAGAATCAGTCCGCCTTTACCCATGAATTTCTCGGCTGCCAGGCTCAGCGGGGTGAGATTGTTCGCCAGAGTCCCCGCTTCCATCACGCCCACCACTATGAAGGAAGCGGCGAGGTAGAACCCTGTAACGACCAGAGCCGCCATGAACATCCCTGCCGGGATGTTCCGTCCGGGATGATGGACTTCCTCTGCGACACTGGCGACCTTGGTCAGACCGCCGTAGGAGATGAACACAAGCCCGGCTGTGGCGAAAACCTCGCCCCATCCTTTGTCCATGAAATTGGCGAAGTGGGGGTGTTTCGCAGCCGGCATGCCCGCGACGACGAACACACTAAGTATCCCCAGCAGGATGGCTACCATGATGATTTGCAGCCGACCTACGCCCTTGACGCTGATGATGTTCAATACGGTGAAGAACACGCAGGCGGCAATGGCGACGCCCTTAATCGGCCATTCGCCAATCTGTCCGCCGGGCAAAACAAGCCTGGCGAACGCACCGATACCGATAAGGGCGAAGGCGGTTTTCAGGGCGATGCTGAACCAATTGGCCAGGCCTGCCAGCGTGCCCGGCAGCGGACCCATGCTCCGCTCGATGAAGAAATAACTTCCGCCGCTCTTGGGCATTGCGGTGGCGAGTTCGGCTTTGGAAAGCATCGCCGGGATAACCATCACACCTGCCAGCGCGTACGCAAGCACCATCGCAGGACCGGCCTTGGCGAACGCCAGACCCGGCAACACGAACAGACCGGAACTTATCATCGCACCGGCGGCGATGCAGAAGACGCCCCAGAATCCGAATTTACGCTGAAGACTCGCCAGTTTTTCTCCGCCCTCAAAGAATCGCTTTTACGCCGGAGATTCTAACGTTGGTGGCACAGGTTTTCAACCTGTGCTATTCTCCAGAATGTTTAATGCACAGGTTGAAAACCTGTGCCACCATACATCGTCGCCTTGACTTGAGCGCCGGCGACATCGAGAATCCCGGTATGGACAAACCTAAAGTTACCGCCGTCATCCCCTGCTACAACGTCTCGGAAGCCTGCGTGGACGTGATCGTCCGCTGCCAGGCGCACGCCGGCAGGGTTATCGCAATCGACGACGGGTCAACCGACGACACGCTGGAGTGGATAAAGACCACCGGCTGCGAGGTTATCGCACTGCCGGAAAACCAGGGCAAGGGCGTCGCGCTGCGCTACGGGTTCGAAGCCGCTGTCGCCGAAGACTGCGATTACGTCGTTACGCTCGACAGCGACGGACAGCACCTGCCCGAAGAGATCGACAACCTTGTATCAGCGGCGGTCGAGACCGGAAGCGACGTTGTCGTCGGTTCGCGTCGCGTTTCGGAAATGCCGCCGCAGAGGCAGGTGGGAAACCTGTTGACTCGCTGGACCTTCCGCCTGCAGACAGGAAAAAAACTCCGCGATACGCAGACGGGCTATCGACTCTTCACGCCGAACGCCCTGAAAAAAATCATGCCGGGACTGTCCTGGGGCAGGTATGAGACCGAAATGGCGATGCTCTTCAACGCCGACCATATGGGCCTGAAAATGACCACCGCGACGATCTCCACCGTCTATATCGGCGACAACAAACTCACCTCATTCCGCAACCTGCCGGACTCGATACGCATATTCTTCGTCGTCCTGCGTTACGCAGCCGCCGGTATTTCCTCGGCCATACTGGAGTTTGCGCTGTTCTCGGCGATGGTCTGGCTGTTTGATTTTCACTACATCCCGGCGCTGCTGATTTCCCGTGCAGTCGCACTGGTCAATCATTATCTCGTCTCGCGTTTCTTCGCGTTCCGCGTGCGGAAGAAGATTCACCGCGACGAGATGTTCCGCTACGCCGTCGTCGCGGGGATTAACCTGGCGGCGTCGTTCGCGTTTCTGCACATTATGATCGAATGGATGGGACTTGACGCGATACTGTCCAAGGTCATCTCGCAGACTGTTTTGTTCTGGGTAACGTTTTTCCTGCTGAAGCAATATACATTCAAAGTGTCCCTCCGCGCCCCGGTGGTAGCAGAATAACAGGTAGATTTTCAGTAAGATGACCGGATGTTCCAACGGTGGTTGTAAGAGAATAAATACCTCGACAGGATTACAAGGAGAAATTTCGATGCCCCGTGCGGCAAGAGAGTACAACACGACTTACGAAGGTGATCGGCTGGGGCACATAGCCTTTCCGATGGGCGGAATCGGGGCAGGGATGATTTGTCTGGAGGGGACCGGCGCGCTGTCGCACGTGTCCCTGCGCAACAGGCCCGACGTGTTTAATGAACCACTCACTTTCTCCGCTGTGTGCGTGAAAGGCCGGCCTAACGTCGCCAGAGTGCTCGAAGGGCCTGTGCCCGAATGGAAGATATTCGGCCCAGACGGTTCGGGCATGGGACACTCCGGCAAG
>DAOVLS010000202.1 GCA_030631125.1 Planctomycetales bacterium | reverse complement strand
TTTCGGGGATTTCAGGATTACAGGATAAAAACTATAAAAAAATCCCCATAATCCTGTAATCCCTGTAATCCCGCTATTCTGTCTGTTTTTGGCCGGAACGTTCATTCTTCCGAATACTGCATCTTTCTTGCAATCAACAAATTACGAAAGGGATACATTATGAATCGCAATGAGATGATCGAGGGCATCATGCGTCAGGCGGGGATTTCCAAGGCCAACATCGCCCGTTTTTACGAAGGCCTGGTTGCGCTGGCGGGAAGGGAACTCACCAAGAACAACCGGTTCGTTCTGCCGGGGCTGGGAGTATTGCAAGTTCGCCGCCGGGCAGCCCGAATGGCGCGAAACCCGCGGACCGGCGCACCGGTGCACGTCCCTGCCAAAAAGGCCGTCCGCTTCAAGGCCTATTCGGACCTGGACGAACTACTCAACGGCCCGCGAAAAAAAGCCGCCCCAGCGCCCCCGTCCGAACCAACACCCCAACTGCCGATGGAACAAGAATCCCCGCCGGAGCAGGCTTCGTAATTTTCAACTTTGCTCTGCGAAGCGCTACGCAAAGCAGAGTTGCCGATTCTTTCTAACAATTGGCAATCGGCAATCGGCAATTGGAAATTTCTTCTACAGCGCTTTGATGATTACCAGTGTGATGTCGTCCTGCTGGTGCGTTTGGCCCAGGAATTCGTTAACGGCGGCGACGACGGCATTGTGGATTTCGGCGGCGCTGCTGTCGGCGCAGGCTGACAGGACCTCTCGCATCCGGTCCTTTCCGAACATATCGCCGGCGGCATTGGCAGCCTCCCATATTCCATCGGTCCCGATGGCGACGACATCACCGGACTCCAACGTAACAGGTTCGACGCTATCGAAAGTAGCGTCTTCCATGATCCCCAACGGCACGCCGGTGTTGGGCAGTTCTTCGAATTTTCCAGTACTCCGCCGCAACCAGATGGCAGGGTCGTGCCCGCCGGAGGTCCACTCCAGCGAGCGGGTTTTCGCATCCAGCACGCCGTAGAACAGCGTCATAAACCGCGTCTCGCCGGTATCCCTTACCAGGTGCGTGTTCAACACGCTGAACAGTTCGCTCAGGTCTCCGCCGTGGCGACCGGCGTGGCTGCGAAGAACACCCCTCGCCGACGCCATAAGCAAGGCCGCTCCTATCCCGTGTCCGGTAACGTCGCCCACGGCGATGCCGAGTTTGCCCGAACCAAGGTCCACAAGGTCGATGAAATCGTAGTAATCCCCTCCGGTCTCGTCGCAATAGATGCTCGTTCCCGCCACGTCGAAGCCAGCTATTTCAGGCGATTTCAGAGGCAGCAGTTGCTGTTGTATCTCCATCGCCACAGCCAGCGACCGCTGCATACTCTCATGCTGGCGGAGTTTAGGCCCCATGTCGTTGAATATCTCGCCGAGGTCCTGCAATTCGTCGCCGGTTCGTACTTGCACGCCGGCGTCGTAATCGCCGGCTGCGAGTCTTTCAGCGGCGTCGGCAAGCCGGACCAGAGGCATGGTTACGCTGCGCGAGATGAAAAACGCCACGATTACCACCACGACAACAACACCGAGCATGACGACCCCCGCGATCCTTGTGTTGTGAGCCATCCTGTCCAGGACGTATTTTTCGGCCTCTGCGGCTTCGGCGATGACCTTGTCGTACGGTACGATGACGATGGGGAATTGTTTCTCGGCCCCGCCGGCGCCGTAGGCCCACAATGCGTCTTTTCCCTTATACCGCATCTTCCGCACGCCGGATTTGCCCGCGACCGCGTCGGAAAACAGCGCCTTCAACTCATCGGTATCCTCGGATTTGAGATACTGCTTCAGTTCAGGGCCTCGCCAGTCCTTTCTGTGTCCGGCGTAACTGGCCTGGGCGAGAATTACCAGTTTCCCCTCGGCTTCGTCGCCTTTGGGGCCTGGGATGACCAGCAGGCTTGCTGCATCGTCGGACCACTGCTTCGGAAGCGTAAGTTCGCTGAAGATACCACCAAGCGGCACGTCGATGGCCGTTACTCCGGCGAAAGACCCGTCAGGATAATGCACAGGCATAGCCAGCGACAGCGCGACCGTTCGCGTGGAGACATCCACCGCTGGAAGTGTCCAGGTAAGAGCGCCTTCTTCCCTGGCCTGACGGTACCAAATTCGCTTGCGCGGATCGTAATCGGGCGGATAATTACCGTGTCCCGGATAGCAGGTATGGATTCCCGACTCCAGAGATGTGTACTGCCAGGACATACGTTTGGCGTTGGATTTATGGAGCGACCGATAGGCATCAGGCATCGTTGACAACCGCCCAAGGTCGTCGGCGACTGCCTTTCTATCGACCCCCGCCATCAGAACGCAAACCTGCTGATCGTAGGTAACCGGAATCGGGACGACTTTACCGTCCGGGTCGAGACGCGTAAGACGCGCCGATAGTTTCATGCCCGAAGGAAGGTTGACGCCTTTGTCATAGTCCTCACCGAAGAACAGTCGCGGCGAATCCGGCGGTTTTTTAGCGAGCCTGTCTTCGACTTCGTCCGCCTGGATGATCAGGGCACACTCCAGTATCTCAGCGTCGCGCGCGATAATCTCACCATAGTTGTCCACGATATGCAGGAGGTGATGACGGGCGTTTTCTGCGAGTATCTCTCGCCTGTCCGAAGCCAGTTGACCACCGAGACGACGCATAGATCTCATATGCAGACCAGTCCAGACAACCAACGGAACCAACGCGATTACCAGCAACAATATCAACAGTTTCCATCGAATCTTCATGTCAGTCCTGCAATTCGGGACAGGTTTGCTTCCCGGAAGTCAATGTGCGACGAGCGCGTTGCCATTCGGCAGCAGCGAATTCCTTCACACCACGATCCCGCGGGCCTCCGAACCGTAAAGCACCACGCCACGCAGACGGTCGCCGTACGCCGCTTCAAGGCGGGTTTTGATTTCCGTGAGAAGTTCTTCCCTGGTCATTGGTTAACACTCTTTCAGAAGACCGGTAAATGCTTCCAGACCATTATATTATCCTACCGCAGCCGAAACAGTAAGACAACAACCGGCAGCGTTCCGACAATCAGTCCGGCGGTGCGCAGCGCCAACTGCTGCTACGCCGACGGGCAGCGCGGCAGGCTGCCGGGCCAGAGTTTATACCCCCGCTGAAGCGGGGACCTGTTACAAAACCACGAATGAGAATCTTTTGCATCATAGTGTGTTACCCTGAATTGAACCAGTTTAAGAATCGCTTTGCCCTGCGCGGCTTCGAATACGTGGCGGCGTGATGCAGTCGGTTGCCGTTTCGGGCGCCTTTGATGCATGCTGAACACCTCACGATTGATTCCAGGCTGATATTCTGTAAGATTCTTCCAAGGGTTGTTATTGCCACTGCGGCAACGAAGCGTTGAAAGTGTATGAGGTTTGAATTCTTTTCTTCCGGGTCGATGGATCAGAAAAAGACAGAATACGCCGCCCTGCAGGAGCGGGTAAAAGAGCTGACGTGCCTCTACAGCCTCGCGCAACTCGCCACACGCTCAGGCGCTGCGCTCGAAGAGATTCTCCAGGGTTGCGTAAGGCTGCTGCCGCCTGCCTGGCAGTATCCTGAAATCACGGCTGGGCGCATCGTTCTTGACGACCGTCCATACGTAACAGCGAATTTCCGCGAAGGCCCGCACAAGCAGTCGGCTGACATTGTGGTAAACGGCGAGCGGCGCGGCGCTGTTGACGTCGTGTACCTCGAGGAGAGGCCTGCGTGCGATGAAGGCCCGTTTCTGAAGGAGGAGCGGCATCTGATTTCCGCCGTCGCACAGCAGATCGCCCTCATTGTCGAGCGGCGCCAAGCCGCTGAAGAAAAGACTCGTTTGCGGGAGCAGTTACGCCGGGCCGACCGCCTGGCGACTATCGGACAGCTTGCCGCAGGCGTTGCGCACGAATTGAATGAACCGCTGGGCAACATATTGGGCTTTGCTCAACTCGCACAGAAACACCCCGATCTTCCGAAACAGATATTCCAGGATATAGAGAAGATCGTTACGGCGTCGCTTCATGGCCGGGAGATTATCAAGAAACTGATGCTGTTCGCGCGCAAAACCCCGCCCCGGAAAGAACAGGTCGATCTCAACGCGGTGATTGAACAATCGCTCTATTTCCTTGAGTCGCGGTGTACCAGGAACGGCGTGGACCTTATTCGACGCTTCTCGCCGGATCTTCCGCAGATAACCGCCGATCCGTCGCAATTGCAGCAGGTTCTGGTGAACCTCGTGGTCAACGCCATTCAGGCGATGCCGTCCGGAGGCGTCCTGACAATCACCACGCGCGTATCCGACAGCCACGTGGTGATGGTCGTCGCCGACAACGGAACCGGAATGAGCAAGCGGGAAATCAAACAGATATTCGTCCCCTTCTATACTACCAAAGACATCAATGAGGGCACGGGGCTTGGCCTTCCGGTAGTTCATGGTATCATAACATCGCACAGGGGCACGATTCGCGTTGAAAGCACTCCGGGCCGGGGCACTCGGTTCGAGGTTCGACTTCCCGTTGCCGCGGCAGAAGAGTGCGAGGAAGAACACAGGAATGACTAACGCCGGCAGGAAAGAAACGATTCTCGTTGTCGATGACGTGGCGAATACGACTGAAGTGTTGCAGCGGAATCTCACTGCCAAGGGCTACGAAGTCTTTACGGCTCCGGGTGTGGCCGAGGCGCTCGTCATAATCCAAACCACATCTATCGACCTGGTGATAACAGACCTCAAGATGCCCAAAGTCAACGGCCTCGACCTGGTGCGCCATGTCCGGGACAACTTCAAGGACACCGAGGTAATCATGATTACCGGGTATCCTTCCATTGAAGGGGCGGTCGAGGCGATCAAGATCGGAGCACAGGAGTACCTGCCGAAGCCCTTTACCGACGAGGAACTCCTTTCCGCCGTCCGGCGAGCGCTTGAGAGACTTGACACTCGCCGCGCCGGGCAGGTCTCGATAAGTCCGCCTTCCCATGTGCCGTACGGACTGCTCGGCGAATCCAAGCCCATGCAGGAAGTCTTCAAGGCCATAAGCAAAGCCGCCTCGGCTTCGGCGACGGTACTCATTTCGGGGGAAAGCGGCACGGGTAAGGAACTGGTCGCCAGGGCGATTCATTACAACAGCCCCAGGGCCGCTGCCGCCTTTGTGCCGGTGAATTGCGGCGGCATTCCTGAAGGGCTTCTCGAAAGCGAGTTATTCGGCTATGTGAAGGGGGCGTTCACCGGCGCTGACGAATCTCGCGCGGGTTTCTTTCAGACC
>DAOVLS010000364.1 GCA_030631125.1 Planctomycetales bacterium | reverse complement strand
GATGCTTCTGAACTGTCCCGCTTTAACGCAGGAGGCAAAGGCGAGTATCGGTTTTCGCCGGAACTGATGAAGGTCTTTTCTGCCGCTGGGGAATTTCACGAGCAGACTAACCTGGCGTTTGACGTTACCTGCTACCCGCTGATTCAACTCTGGAAAAGGTGCAAAACCGAAGGCCGACTGCCGAGCGAAGGCGAAATTGCCGAAACCAGAAGGTTAGTCGGGATGAAACACCTGCAAATCGGCTCCGACGGCGTAACGAAACTCACCGATGGTGTTTCGGTCGATCTTGGCGGCATCGCCAAGGGATACGCCATCGATCGAGCCGTCGAAGCGATGATCGAAGTCGGCGCTGACGGCGGGCTGGTCAACGTCGGAGGCGACCTGCGATGCTTCGGCGCCGACGAGGACAACAAGCCCTGGCCTGTGAAGATTCGCCACCCGTTCGACCAATCCCGCATCTGCGCGACGCTTTCGGTAACCGACGCAGCCGTCGCCACCAGCGGAGACTACCACCGATATTTCGAAATTGACGGTAAACGGTACAGCCACATCGTCGATCCCCGCACGGGCCAGGCCCTGCCGCAAGGCCACGCGCCGTCGGTAACGGTCGTCTCGCTTCCGGTGGGGGATGCCCCACCCAGCGCCGCCGCCGCCGACGCCTGGGCGACGGCTTTGAGTGTCCTTGGCCTAGTGGGAATCGAACTCATTGACAGGCATCCGGGTCTGGAGGCGATGATCATCACCGGCGCGCCGGACAAGCACAAAATCCACACCAGCAAAGGTTTCAAATCGCTTCTGTCAGGGGCACGAATCAAACTGGATTGACGCACAGGCTGGGACGAAACCCCACCTTTTCCCTCCCCTGTTCAATCGGAAATTGGAAATAACCACAGCCCACGGAGAAGGAGAAAAACTCCGTGGGCTGTAGGAACAAAACCGATTTCCAATTTTCGATTATCAATTAACGACGCTTGCGTCGCAGCAGGACACCCAGACCGCCGATTCCCAGCAGAACCATCGTCGCCGGTTCGGGAACGTAGGTGGCAATGATCTCATTGTGTACTGTTACACCAGCGATCTCCTTGTCGCGGTAACTCAATATCCAGTTCGAGTTGGTGGAAGTGTACGAGTGGATAATACCTCTGCCCCAGCTACTCGTAGCCGTACCCTCGAACAGCACAAGCTCATCGCCCAGCGTCGGGTTGAGATACAGGCTGTCGTCTATCGTGAGATCACCTGTCATGACGCCCCAGGCACCGTTCTGGTTGCCTACCACAAAAATCGTCGAGACCGTGCCGGCGGCTGTCAGTTTGAACGTCGTCAGGCTGTCGGCGTCTTGTATACAATTTTTAAGGTTTATGCCGGCTGTGTCGCCGATCACTTTGAACTCACCACCTCTTTGCGTATGCATTGTTATGACGGTCGAATTTACATCATCAATCTTGCCGCCGTAAATGGTGTACACTGAGTCCGTGTCAACGTAGATGTGACTACCACTCGACTTGACGGTGCCGGCAGTCTGATTCACGAATGCCTTGGTACTACTGGCGCCATAACCGACGTAAATGGTAGCAGGACTCTGAAAGTCAGCCGCTATGTTAACCGTCCCGCCGCCGCCACCCAGACCCAGGTAAAGATTGTGCAGACCTGATGTGCGGATCCACGGGGCTTTAACGTCGGCAATAGTCGACGCAGCCATATTGACCTTATCCAGGTAATTAGCAGGGTCGTCTCCCGGCACTCTGTTTCGATCCCAGTTAGCGGCTGTGTTCCAGTCATTTACATTCCCGGTTGGGCCGTGGCCGCCGATAAAAGTGTTAACCTGTACAACAGCGCCGCTTGCCGGTACAGCCATCGCCACTACTGCCGCTACTGCCAATAAAATCGTTACATTTCTCATCTTACTTCTCCTTTCTCTTAAAACCCTTGTGAAACATCTCCATCGGACCACCCGTCGGGGGTTCCGGCACTTTCGCTGCGCTCAAGTGCCGGCTTTTTTAATCTGCAATCCGGCTTCGCCAAAGCTTCCGTCTTCGCTTTGCTTCGCCGAGACAAGTCGCCGTGACAAGTCTGCAATCGAATAACCTCTTTCCTTTGCTGACAGGATTTGCTCTTGAATTTCCAGGCCCACTCACTTTCGATTCATTATTATATTATACACGATTTTCTTGTTGTGTCAAGAGTAGTTTGCGAATAGTATTAGTGTACTTTGCGCCCAAGAGCGTAACGGTCAAAGGAGGCCGAAAATGAAAAAGCAGAGCAAGACCGGGAATATGATCCTGCTGGATATCCCGTGGGACTGCCGCTACGGCCGGGAGGTCCTTCGCGGTATATACGGGTACGCCCAGCCGCATCGGCCTTGGCTGTTCACCGACATGCAGCCCGTTCCCGACGATAAGCAGCGGAAGTATCAGATGCGAGACGCCCAGACGGTGGGGGTTATTTCAGTGCGACATCCACAACCCTTCGCAGCCCTTGCTCGTCGCTATGGTCGGGCTGCGGTAATCATAGAGGACCGAATTCCGGGAGGTAAATCCTCCGGTCCGCCATACGCAGGCGTCAATCCGAAGGCGCTGGGCGAAATAGCCGTTGAATATTTTATCAACCGCGGCTTCCAATATTTCGGGCTGGTCGCCCCGGGCCAAATAGGACCTTCCGTAATGTTCCATTCCCTGCGCCGCGGCGAGGGCTTTATTGCGGCGCTTCGACGACGGAAACTCACCTGCGACGTATTCGACCCCAAAAAGCAATACCTCCGGCGCGGCAAACAACCATTACCCCCCGTTTCTGATTCTCCGACTCTCGAGCGCGCTCGCCGCTGGCTTATGGGCCTGCCCAGACCTCTGGCCGTGTTCTGCAATGACGATCTCGCGGGGCTGTGTCTGTCCGAATTGTGCAGGCGGAGCGGAATTCAAGTACCGGAGGAAGTCGCCATCCTCGGCGTCGATGACGACGTTTTTTGCGGTATGGCCTGGCCTCACCTCTCCAGTATCACCGTTCCGGCAGAGCAAGTCGGATACGAAGCGGCAAAACTCATGGACGCCATGCTCGCCGAAGGCAAGGTTCCCATGCGTTCCGTCCTGCTGCCGCCGCTGGAGGTGGTAACGCGGCAATCGACCGACGTAATGGCCATTGACGACGGCAGGGTCGTCGAAGCCGTAAAGTTTATTCGCGAAAACGCCTATAGAGGCATTCGCGTCGAGGACGTGATGGAGGAGACGCATCTGCCGAGGCGAACGATGGAAAAGCGGTTTCGCAAAGCCCTCGGGCAAAGCCCGTTCGCGGAGATCCGTCGGGTGCAGATCGAAAATATC
>DAOVLS010000352.1 GCA_030631125.1 Planctomycetales bacterium | reverse complement strand
GCCAAGCGGCGGCATACGTCGTTCGCCTCCGTGGACGTCCTGCCGGAACTGGACGAGATCGAAATCGAGATCGACTGGGCAAAGGAAGTCCGCGAGGACACCTACCGCGCCAGCGGAGCCGGGGGACAGCACGTCAACAAGACTTCCTCGGCTGTTCGCCTGACGCACCTGGAAACGGGTATCGTCACGCAATGCCAGAACGAGCGGTCCCAGCATCAGAACCGCGCACAGGCACGCAAGATGCTAATGGCGAAACTCTACCAGCACACCCAGGCCAAGCGCGACGCGGAACTGGCGAAAATGTACGGCGACAAAGGCGAGATAGCCTTCGGACACCAGATCCGCTCGTACGTGCTGTACCCTTACCAACTTGTTCGCGATGAGCGGACTGAGCTGAAGGTTTCCAATACCGATGCCGTTCTCGATGGTAACATCCAGGCGTTCATAGACGCAGCCCTGCGCGACAAACTGCGGAAGCGGTAAAAAAAGAAGATGATTATCATTGCCGGTCGGCGTACGAGCGTATATATTACTCGGCCCTTTGGTCCTGCCTCCGGAAGGGCCGGGCGAACGATTAGGTAAGGTTGTATGAAGACACTTGTAAGCATTGCGGTGTTGCACATTGCGGCGGTGTGCGCCCTGGCGGCCGAGAAGCCTGACGTGGTTAATGTTTCCAGGGCGTTTTCGCCTTATACCCAGTCGGGTCAGTGGGGACAGGTAACGGCTGAGCTTCGCAATCCGACAGATCGGACGGTACGGGCGAGGTTTATCTATTTCGCAGAAGACCCGGCCCGGGGGCGGATTCGTTACACGCGAACCGTCGATATGCCGTCTCGAACTCATCGGGCTTTGCGTCTGGGCCAGCGCATCGGCCCCGCAAAACAAAAACGATCATCGTCCAAAAAACCCGTCTTCACCGAGCAGGCCTTCAGGCTGGAAGACGCTCAAACAAATAAAATACTCGACAGCGACTACATACTGGTTTCGACGCTGGCGCCCACACAACGCTGCCTGGCCTATATCGATCCGGAAGACCCCCCGGGACAAGACCACTCCTGGCTCAACAAGATACCCGACAGCCCTTTCGGGCGCGTCGTCCTGGCCAGTTCACGCCAGCAGAACCTGCCAGACAGATGGTACGGATACTCGCTGCTGAGGATACTGGTTATCTCTTCAACCAAACCGGCTGAACTGTCGGACAGTCAGATTAATGCCGTTCTTGACTGGGTCGGGCGCGGGGGAGCGCTGGTTATTACGGCACACTCTGCCGCCGACCGCACGCTCACCGGCCGACTGGCCGAAGCAGCCGGTGTAATTGTTGCCGGAACACACCAGGAGTATCGGCTTGAGGCGTCCGGCGCCGACGGTAAGGACCGTTTTCAGACGGACCTGAAGACCCCGATGGTAATGGCGCATTTGTGCCCGGTGGATGCGGAGGTCTTGTGGCAGGCCAACGGTATGCCTCTGCTGACGCTGCGGAGGCTGGGAGCGGGGGCTGTGTTCACTCTGGCCGTACCGGTCGGCGCTTTGGCGACGGACCAGTCCCAACCGCTCTGGCAGACGATGGCCAGGCAGATGGAGCGTTCTTTGCCGATTTCGGCGGACGCGTTCGCCGAAACGGCGGAGGTCAAGTTGAATCTAATTGCCGGTCGGCGCAGCTCGGATCGGCGTACGCCGGCGTGCGTCGTCGCAGTGCTGGCGGGGCTGTTTCTGATACTGGGACTATTCCTGCGGTTGAGGCGTCGCGGCGAGTTGGTCTGGGCGATAATGATTCCCTTGGGTCTGCTGTGCGCAGCGGGCCTGCTGGTGTGGAGCCTGACGCTTCGCGATGAGCCAAGGTTGAGTTTCCTGGCGCTGGCGTCGGCGAGGTCCGACGGGACGGCGCACGTTCAGCAACTATCGACCTACTACACGCCCCGAACCGAGCAGATCGACTTCTCGTCGGGTTCGCCGCTGGGGACTATCCGTCCGTCGGCTTCGGCATCGACTTCGATGATGGAATCTGTGGAAATTGCCGGCGGGCGGACCATGACTCTGGCGGGTATGCGGATAATCAGCAACAGTTGGCGCACCGCTTACGCCGAGGCGCCGGTGAACCTTCCGGGGCGGTTGGTCGTAAAGGTGCGACTGGGGCCTAAGGGATTGGAAGGAACGATAACCAATAACACAGGTGCGGATATCTTTGACGCTGTACTAATCACCGATAGTGCGGCCTACGCCGTCGGGCTTCTGCCGGACGGACGCACCACCACCGTTGTCATCAACGACCCGCCGCTACCGAAAGACACCTACACAGGCAAGACCGTTCGCGACGACAAGGACCTGCTCCGAAACGACCTGATTGCCGCAGTGGTCCGCCCGCCGACAGCGCCGCGGCGCCATCTACCGGAGCCGACGCCTATGCTGCTTGGCTGGTCAGCCCGAGCGCTGCTTGACCCGTTGGACGGAAAGGGCACCGAATCCAACGGCTGGACGTTACTGACGGTGCCACTGACGCTGCTGAAATCACCGTCTGGGACAAAGGTCGTCGTTCCCGGCGGGCTGCTGAAACTTCACATCGGCGGACATCCACCCGTATGGGTCCCGAAGAAACGCCAGTTCAATGAGTCCACCCTGCCCGGGGAGGTAGAGTTGAATTTTGCCCCGCCGGCGGGCGCCGGCGAAATCACCGACGCCCGCGCTGTGATGCGGATCACACTGCGAGCGCCGAACTGCCGAATGCGTATCTTCGGCTTCGCAGGCACAGAAGGTCAGGCCACAGAAAAAAAATTGATAAAAACGGTGGACCGCCCCGTCGGGACCTACAAAATCACAGCCGAGAACCTCCGGCGTCTCGAAGGCCGGTACAAAATCACCATCAGGATCGACCCGCTGGAAACGTCCAAGCCAGGCCAAACGCGTGAGCGTATTTCGGTGTTGTGGAAAATTGAATCGCTGAACCTGACCCTCGAAGGGATAAGCCAATAGGAAAGAGAATATTGAATATTGAACAGGGAATTTTGAATTACGGAGCAAAAAGATAGATTCGCTGAAAGATTGCTGTTGTTTTTTACTTCGACATTCGAAATTCTGTGTGTGTTCGATATTCATTATTCAAAAAAGAAATACGGGTTGAAGGGATAAGTGGATGAGTGTTTCTGACAATGAGGTTATCCTCCGCACGAAAGGGCTGACGAAGCATTACGACGAGATAAAGGCTTTGACAGACCTTGACCTCGAGGTTCGTCGCGGTGAGATATTCGGTTATATCGGGCACAACGGAGCCGGTAAGACGACGACCATCCGCATACTGGCGGGGCTGTTGCGTCCCGGTAGCGGTTCGGCCAGTATTGCCGACGTGGACGTTGTCAGCGGTAGAGAGCAGATAAAGCGACTTGTCGGATATATGCCCGACAGATTCGGCGTTTATGAGCAGATGCGTGTATGGGAGTATCTGGACTTTTTCGGGGCAGCCTTCGGAATACCCCGACGCCGGCGGCGCGAGCGTATCGAAGCCGTTTTTGATATGACCGAAGCTCACGACCTGCACGACCGGTTCGTCGATACTCTTTCTCGCGGGATGAAGCAGCGTATCGG
>DAOVLS010000070.1 GCA_030631125.1 Planctomycetales bacterium | reverse complement strand
GGCGGGGTATTCCGCAAGGCCATCCGCGCCACGTCATCGGCCCGGCGGGCGTCCGAAGACGCACGCGCAAAGGCGCACACCGCACGCCTCGCCTCCGAAGACACGCAGGAACAGTACGAATCCAAACTGGCGGACCTGTTCAAACTCCAGGAAAAATTCGAGAACTGGACAGCCTCGCTGGCCGAACTGAAACCCGGCGACGAAATCCACGTCCCGTCCCGGGACAAGCCGGGGCGACTTGTGCGCATCCAGTTCAACAAGCAGATCGCCGTTGTCGATGTCGATAAAGTGCAGGTCGAGGTCCCTCTGGCTGAACTGATGCCCGATATGGGTCAGAAAGGCATCCGTCGCGAAATCGCCAGCCTGCGCGAGCAGATAATGTCACAGGCCCGCCAGACAGGAGAACTCCGCAGCGAGGCAGAACACCTCCGCCAGGAGTATCATCGTTCGCTCACCCAGCAGCGAAACCGGACACGCCAATTCGAGCAGTGGCTCGCGTCAATCAGCAGGGTAAAGGTCGGCGACGTCGTACCCATCGCTCCGGCGCCGGGGAAAGGCAAAATCATTGAACTCGACCTGACGACAAGCAGGGCGAAGGTCCAGACGCCCTCGACCACAGGCTGGCTGCGGCTTCAGGAACTCTTCCCTCAAACCGGCCCGTTCGCCGTGCACCACAAGGGGCCGAAGCACAAACCTCATAAGAAAAAACCCGACCGGCGCGACCAGCCCGTCCACCATCGCCGCCCCGACAGCGCCGCCGCCAAAGCCAGCCGGGACGCCGTCCTGACGACCAAGCCGGGCGAAAAACTTTACGTCGTACCCTTCCGCAAGCAGGCGACATTAATCCGGTTCAATCCCGACAAAGACCAGGCCGTCGTCCAGTCCGGCGCATTCGAAATGCAAATCCCCATCGCCGACCTCGAACCGGCAAGAAAGACGAAATGATTGCCTGCCGTCTCTTCGACCCCCACCGAGACATTCGAATCTCTTGAGAGACAATTCACATTTGATTTCACTTCCGCCGACGTTTCAGCAACACACCAAGACCGCCCAGCACCAGCAGCGACATCGTCGCCGGTTCCGGCACATAGGTGGCCTGGACGGAGTTTGAGTCGCCCGCGATAGTGAACAACGCGTACTCCTCTCCGGCGATGGTATGGACGCTGAAGACGGTGTCCTGGCCACCCAGGCGGATTTTCTCAAGCAGGAGGTCGCCAAAGGCGTTCGGAACCATAACCGTCAATTCGCCTTGTCCGGAGACAGGGGCTGCGACGAAAAACGACAGGTTGCTCCCATCCCATCGGGTATCCTGAAAGTCGGCGGCGTCCCGCATTTGCAAAAATGAACTCATATCTCCGCCGCTCCAAATCGGGATGCCCCTGCTGACGGCATAGTCGAGTATTTCCTCGGCATCAGCAGAGTGGTTTCCCCACGAGACCGGGTGGAAATTTGCCACAATCCAGGAATATTTGCCGTCGTCGAGGCTCTCATCGAGCAGGTTCCGGTACCTGTCGCCAAGATCGGATCTCCACCAGGTTTCGTCGGTAACTTGTGTGTCGGTCTGAAAAATGTCGAGTACCTCACCCTCGCTCGTGGCGAAATGCATCGGCAGGCCGGTGGGAATCGTACGTCCGGTGTCGCCTTGTCCGGATATTCCCTGGTAATAGTAATTGAATTCTAATTTGAAGCCATGGTTCTGTTCGACCAGAGCCGAGGCCGCAAATTCCTTGTCGCCGTCAGCGTCGTTACCAAGCCAGACGACATAATGATTTCGAAGTGATTTCGGCGCGGGCGCAGTCGGATAGCGGGCGTAGAAGTCGGCCATTTGGGTTTCGTACACGCTGTTCATCGCGTCCCAGGTCGGAACCGGAGGCGAAGTGTATCTCTCTGCGGTGTCGTCGGGATGCACACCGATATCGTGTCCATCACTGACCCAAGCCGTCACCTGGGCGGCTGAAGGCATTGGCCCATAGCGCCCCACAGGCGATTTCGGCGCCGGCGAGTTCAACAGGTAGATACTGGCGTTCCCACCGCGCGCTTTGACGGCAGTCAGCTCGGCGTTAATGCTGTCTATTGTGCCTCCGTCCTGGTCGCCCGTCCAAACCAGAACCGACTTCCTGGCGTTGGGAAAGTACCACAGGCGTGGCAGTGGCATCCTGGAGGCATTGGTCGCCTCGATCGAGTGGGTCAACAGTCGCATTTGTTCGTCGGCCTGAAGGATGCCGTCTCGAGTGTTCTGAGCGTTCCAGTAGGTGCCGCTGGCCTGATCGTAAAGCAAGTCGTTGGGTTTCACCCCGGCGGCCCCGTCGTGTTCTTCGCCGGCCCAGGCGGGGTTGCCCTGCCGCAAATAGACGGTACTTTTGGCCAGATCGTACGAGAAGGCCACCGCTTGTCCGGCGCCGTAAGAGGACCGGACGACGCCGGCATATCCAGTGTCCGTGGACCCCGTAGGCCCGCTGTAGAGCGACGCCACTTTCGTTGCACCGCCGGCAACCTTGTAGAGGTCGGCATCGGCGTGTATCTTCATCGAGATACTCGTCTCCAGGCCTCCGCCGATCGGCGTGAGTGAACTGATCTTCATATAGCCCTCGGAGACCTTTCCCGTACTGCGGACCAGGCCGAATACGGTGTCGAGATTGCTGTCCGGGCGCATAGCAATCAGGCTGCCACCGGCGGATACGTACTGGCGAAACATGTCCGCCTGCGACGTTGTCAGCGACGTGTCCGAAAGGACGACTGTTTTGTAGGACTGGAGCTTGTCGAGCGTCAACCCGCCGAGAGACTCGGTCTGCAAGTCGCGAAAGCCCTCTGCCTTGAGAATCTCTTTCAAGTACCCGCCGAAGGGGTTCTCGGCACCGCTGTTAAGCACTACGCCAATGTTCGCCTGACCGTTCGCCACCCCGCTGGTCAAAACGACCGTAGCCAAGACGGCCATACACGCGCAAATCATACGTAACCGATTCATGAGATACCTCCTTTAAACCACCCAATCGCGGAAACGACCTGAAGACCACATAGCTGTAGCTGAAAAAATATATTTTACCACAAAACCGGGAATGTGTCAAGGAGGTATGGTTCCTGATAGCGTCAAGTATTTTGTGTAAGTTTGACCTGCCTGCCGGTCAGGCAGGTTTTGTGCCAACGGGCGAGTTGTCCGAAAACAGATCGCTTGATGGCCGGATCATCGTGAAAGCAACCCGTCCACTGTTAGGAACGTCACCGCATGTCGTGCCGTAGAGCACAGCGACGGTCTTGTCCTTCATGACAAGAACCAGGCCGTCGTCCAGGCAGGCGCATTCGAAATGCAAATCCCAATCGCCGACCTCGAACCGGCGCGAAAGACGAAATGATTGCCTGCCGTGTCTCCGAACCTGATGACCAGCCCCAAAGGAATTCGAAGGGCGGGACACCGCCCAACTGCTTTAACATCGTGGGTTTTGGCGCATAGGTGGCCTTAACGGATCTTATGTTGTTTCCGATGGTAAACAACGCGTACTTCTCTCCGGCGATGGTATGGACGCTGAAGACGGTGTCCTTACCGCCCAGGCGGATTTTCTTAAGCAGGAGGTCGCCAAAGGCGTTCGGAACCATAACCGTCAATGCGCCTTTTCCGGAGACAGGGGTTTTGACGGAAAACGAAAGGTTGCTCCCGTCCCATTTGGTGTTCTGGAAGCCGGCGGCATCCCGCATTTGCAGAAATGAACTCATATCTCCGCCGCTCCAAATCGGGATGCCCTTGCTAACGGCATAGTCGAGTATTTTCTCGCCCTCAGTAGAGCGTCTTCCCCACGAGCATGGGTGGAAATTTGCCACGATCCAGGAATATTTGCCTTTGTTGAGGCTCTCATCGAGTAACCTCCGGTATGCTGCGCCGGCTCCGCGTTTCTCGTCGGTAACTTGTGAGTTGGCCTGAAAAATGTTGAGGACCTTACCCTTGCTCGTGGCGAAACGCATCGGCAGACCGGTGGGAATCGTACGTCCCGTCTTGCCTTGCCCGGATATTCCCTGGTAATGGTAATTGAAGTCTAATTTGAATCCGTGGTTCTGTTCGATCTGAGCCGACGCCGCAAATTCCTTGGCGCCTTTAGCGTCGTTACCAACCCAGACGACATAATGATTTCGAAGTGATTTCGGCGTGGGTGCATTCGGATAGCGGGTGCGGAAGTCGGCCATTTGGGTTTTGTAAACGCGGTTCATCCCGGCCCAGGTCGGAACCGGAGGCGAAGTGTATCTCTCTGCGGTGTCGTCGAAATGCACACCGATCTCATTCCCATTACCAACCCAGGCCTTCACCTGGACGGCTGTTGGCATTGGCCCATAGCACCCAACAGGCGATTTCGGCTTTGGCGAATTCATCAGGTAGATACTGGCATTCCCACCGCGCGCTTTGACGGCAGCGATCTCAGCGTTAATGCTGGCTATTGTGCCGCCGTCCTGGTCGCCCGTCCAAACCAGAACCGACTTCCTGGCGTTGGGAAAGTACCACAGGCGTGGCAGCGGCATCCTGGAGGCATTGGTCGCCTCGATCGAGTGGGTCAACAGTCGCATTTGTTCATCCGCCTGAAGGATGCCGTCTCGAGTGTTCTGAGCGTTCCAGTAGGTACCGCTGGCCTTGTCGTAGAACAAGTCGTTGGGTTTCACCCCGGCGGCCCCGTCGTGTTCTTCGCCGGCCCAGGCGGGGTTGCCCTGCCGCAAATAGACGGTACTTTTGGCCAGGTCGTACGAGAAGGCCACCGCTTGTCCGGCGCCGTAAGAGGACCGGACGACGCCGGCATATCCAGTATCCTTGGCCCCCTTGGCCCCGCCGTAGAGCGACGCCACTTTCGTTGCACCGCCGGCAACCCTGTAGAGGTCGGCATCGGCGTGTATCTTCATCGAGATACTCGTCTCCAGGCCTCCGCCGATCGGCGTGCGTGAACTGATCTTTATAAAGCCCCCGGAGACCTTTGCCTTACTGCGGACCAGGCCGAATACGGTGTCGAGCTTGCTGTCCGGGCGCATAGCAATCAGGCTGCCGCCCCCGGATACGTACCGGCGAAACATGTCCGCCTGCGACTTTGTCAGCGACGTGTCCGAAAGGACGATCGTTTTGTAGGACCGGAGCTTCTTGAGCGTCAGCCCGCCGAGAGGCACGGTCTGCAAGTCGCGAAAGCCCTCTGCCTTGAGAATCTCTTTCAAGTACCCGCCGAAGGGGTTCTCGGCGCCGCTGTTAAGCACTACGCCAATGTTCGCCTGACCGTTCGCCACCCCGCTGGTCAAAACGACCGTAGCCAAGACGGCCATACACGCGCAAATCATACGTAACCGATTCATGGGCTGTCTCCTAAACCAGCAGATCGTGGCAACGATCCTAATACCACATGCCGAAGACAATATACCACCAAATCGGGAGGGTGAATAGTTCGAAGTGCGGGCCAACTGGTGCTTCGTAGCGAAGTATCGCTACTTCGCAGAGTAGTACTGGCCCGCAGACGCTTGGGCCTGAACATCAGTTCGGTGAGCCGGTTGGTCCACCCTACCTGCTTATTCTCTTTTTCTCAAGGCATCGTCATGCTCCATGTGTTGCCGAATCCGCTATATGACGCAAACGATGTAATCGTATAAATCGCAAAGATCGCCCAGAACCCGATTACAAAACCGGGAGTGATTTTACTTGTCTTTCCGTGCTTTATGGGAAGTTCGGCGAAGGCTTCATGGTAACGGGCGATAAGCGAGTGCTTGAGCGGATTGATAATGAACTCTGCCAGGATTACGCCATAGAGCATCGAGATCAATGAGACGGCTATTCCAATTCCGATGCACGAGGGATCCCACAAATTTTGAAGCATTGAAATAAGCCCGATGATCGATCCCAGCAGCCCCGCCGCCCACGCCAGTTGGTGCGCCCGGACAAAGACAGCCAGGTGCAAGGCCAGCGCTTCGGGGGACAGTTCGCCTTTTCTTGATGAAAGGCTCCTGTCAATGGCCGAGAAGATTTGACGCGGGCCGTATGACATCAACAATCCACCGCCCAACAAACCGACCACTAATATCGCGGACGGGATATGGAAAAACAGCGCCGCGTTGACGCTGTATCCCAGCGAAAAACCAATCAAGCCGAAAGCGACGACAATCCCTATCAGTCTCGTCAGCATTGTTGTTTCTCCTTCTTCGTCCCAGCCTACTGTTTATTTTTCTGCCCTTGAATCAAGTCATCGACTTTTTTCCTGCGTCTTACTATTACGATGGTCCATATCCCAATGCCAATCGCCAAAGCGCTCGCCAGCATCGGGATACCATAAAACGCAACCATTATCGGATCCAGTAGCCACTCATTTATCGGTAATCCGAAAATCGCCACAAACAAATAACCCGCAAAACCAAGAGCGAGATACCCCACAGCGAACCCAAGATATGAGCCTCTTCGGACATCTCTGGACAAAGAGAAGAATATAGCGCCGTTGAGCAGGCAGACAGGAAAGGAGATCATGCCCGCTATTCCTATTTGCCAGATGGACACCGCCAGCATAATTCCATACGTCCCGGAGATACCTGAAAGCGCCCAGGCGAATGCAGCCGTTTCTGCCATTTGTACTTTTCGATTTTCCATCCCGATACCGGAATTAGCGTGTAGGCTGGGACGAAGTCCCACCTTTTTCTGAGATTGAAGGTGGGACTGCGCTTCGCTCCGTCCCAGCCTACGCCTACTGTTTACCCAGTTCTTCACCGACCTGCTCCCACTCGTTCCATAGCGCTTCGAGCCGGGCCTCTCTGGCGGGATACTCCCTGCACAGTTGCCCGACGCGATCGGTGTCGCCGGCTTCGCCGGCGGCGGAAATTTCGTCGTTGAGTTTGGCAATTTCGGCCTCGACGGTTTCAATCTCGGCTTCGAGTTCCTCGATACGGCGTTTGAGTCGCTGCTGGAGGTTCGCCTGTTTTCGGCTTTGGCGGTATTCGTCCTTGCGGTCCTGTTTCGTCTTCTGTTGTTGGATTTTCCCGCCGTTTCCGTTGCGACGCGACTCCCGCCAGGCAGAGAACGCTTCCCATCCGCCGGGGATACACCGCACCCGCCCGTCGTCAATCGCCCAGATATGCGTCGCCACCGCCTGGACGAGGTAGCGGTCATGGCTGACGAAAATAACCGTCCCGTCAAAACTCTGCAATACATCCTGCATGATTTCGGTCGAGGGGATGTCCAGGTGGTTTGTCGGTTCGTCGAGCATCAGGACGTTCGGGTTCTGCACCATCAGCCTCGCCAGGACGACCCGGCTTCGCTGCCCGCCGCTGAGTTCGTCGATCCGCTTGAGCGACGCATCGCCTCCCAGGAGCACTCTTCCCAATGCGGACCGTGCGCGTTCCGGCGTGCAGCCGGTCTTGGCTGACATGACGGCCTGGAGGGCGGTGTCGGACGGAGCGAGTTTTTCGTGCGTCTGCGGCAGGTATCCGACCTTGACGTTGGAGCCGTGGCGGACGGACCCGCCAAGCGGTTCCAACTCGCCCATCAGCGTCCGCAGCAGCGCGGTCTTACCGACGCCGTTAGCGCCGAGGATGGCTATGCGCTGTCCTCGTATAACGTCCATTGCCTCGATCTCCAGCAGCGGCGCGTCGTACCCGACGGAAAGGTCGGCTGCCCGGAAGACCATATCGCCCGTTCTCCGCCCAGACGACAGCGACACGCTGATGTTCCGATGTTCCTGTGGCCTGGCCATGGCCTCATCCCGCATGAACCGCTCCAGCCGCGTGCGCCGGCCTCGGGCTTCTTTGCCGCGCTGACCGGAGATATTGCGGGCGATGTAGTCCTCGGTCTTGGCTATGTATTCCTGCTGGGCCTCCCACTGGCGCATGCGTTCTTTGTGCCGCTCGGAACGCTGGGGCAGATACTTGCTGTACGAGCCGCGAAATGTTTCCAAACTACCGAAGGCGATTTCCCACGTCCGGGTCGTTACGCTGTCGAGAAAATACCGATCGTGCGAGACGACTATCAAAGCCCCACGGAACGACCCGAGCCAGGATTCCAGCCATTCGACCGAATCAAGGTCGAGATGATTGGTCGGTTCGTCGAGCATCAGCAGGTCCGGTTCCCGCAGCAGCAAACCCGCCAGGTATGCCCGCGTGCGTTCGCCGCCGCTGAGAGCCGACAGCGTTCTGCCCCACATATCAGGCCCGAAGGCCAGTCCGGTCAGAACCTGCTCGATCCGCCTGCTGTAATCGTACCCGCCGAGGGCCTCGAATTGGGACTGCATCCGGTCATACTGCTTCAGCAGGTCCGCCTGGCCGGCAGCATCGCGCTCCATCCGGGCGGTCAGGTCGTTCAACTGTCGTTCCATGCGACGCAGATCTGAAAAGACATCGAGCATCGCGTCGTGAATCGTCTTGTCCTGGGAGGCGGGCGGGTCCTGTGGAAGATAACCGATTCGCAGCCGGCTCCTTCGGTGCACCTGCCCAGCCGTCGGGGTCGTCAGCCCGGCAGTAACGCGCAGCAACGTGGTCTTTCCCTCGCCGTTTGGGCCTACCAGACCGATACGGTCCGATTCGCTGACGCGAAAGTCAATGTTCCTGAGAACCTCGTGGGTTCCGAAGGCGTGGGTAACATTTTCAGCAATAATCAGCGACATCGTTTTCCGTTCATGATTACTCAACGTAACAGCAGTCGGGGAGCGAGAAAAAACTTCTGACCGTACTTCCGGCCTACTTCGGCAGGACATGTTTTTCGAAGAATTCCATCACATGGTCTTTGTCGATAGTGTGGCCTGCGACGCCCAGGACAAGTTCTTCGAACTCATCGTCGCCGACTTCAATGTCGTAGCCGTTGAGGTCCAGAAAGACCACGGCGGCGAGAACCACCGTTCGTTTGTTTCCATCACAAAAGGCATGTGCCTGGCAGATGTGGAACAGGTACGCCCCGGCCATGGCCGCGACCGACTCATGCAGGTATCGGCCGTCAAAAGCTACCCTCGGCATAGCCGTCGCGGACAACAACAGGCTGCGATTCAGGACGCCGTGAACTCCGCCGTCCTTCTGAATGGCGCGAAGATTCAGAGCGACAACCTGCTCGGCGGTCAGAAAGATGTACTCTTTTTCTTCCACGGATCAGGCCAATCGGGTCAGGAGCTTGTCGAATTTTTTCTCTGCCCGTTCGGCGGCTGCTTCAAATTTCGCATTGTCCACCGTAGGCTCGACGGGTGTTATAACGAGAGAACCACCGTCCACCGTCAGATTGACCCGGCTGTCGGCGTTGATCCCGAGAAGGTCCAGAATCACCTTGTCTAACAAAATCGCGTGGCTGTTGCCCACTTTGGTCAATGACTTCAGCATGGCGAATCTCCAAAAACACAGTTCGTTCTAACCATATTATAACACACCGACTGCGTATTACAAGACAGATAGGATTTTTTGTGGCCACGAATACCTCG
>DAOVLS010000107.1 GCA_030631125.1 Planctomycetales bacterium | reverse complement strand
CTGCGAAAAGACATGTTTGAACTCCCAGTAACGGCCGATATGCATCTGGTTGCAGAAAAATGACAAAAAGAGAAATTGCATCACTGGCGTGTAAGATTCTGGCTGTCTATGCCCTGCTCCAGTTGCCGCAGTATGTCCAGGGTATTTACTTTTTGCTTTCAGGCATTTTCGCCGGCGAACTTTGGGGGGACAATATACACAGAATGCACGGTTCATTCTGGAATCTTTCTACGGTCTTTGTTCCGACGGTGCTTTATCTTGTTGCCGGTATATTACTATGGCGGAGGTCGGACGCTCTGGCGGGCAGAATGGTTTCCGATGAGCAAACCGAAGGCGACCAATACCGTCTCCCGGGGCGGGAATTCATGGCAATTGCCTTTTCTATCGTAGGACTGGTGGTCCTGGTCCATGCCATTCCTCGCATAGCCCACATCCTCTCCTATCTGGCATCCCAGCCCCCACCGGGATTTGAAAGCAGATGGACAGCAAGCACAATAGCGGAAATGGTTGCCTTGGGAGTCCAGGTAATCCTGGGCGCGGTGCTGTTTATGGGCGGACGGGCGTTGTCGCAACTGGTAATGAAAATCCGCACCGCTGGGCTGAATAACAAGGATCAGAACCAGGCGTAGGCTGGGACGAAGCGGAGCGAGGCCCACCTTCTCACCCAAACAGGAGACAGAACATGCCGATCACCCCGTGCCGCCCCAAGTGGAAGGCTGCTATGACCGACCGCGAGCGGTTCAATAACCAGATGCACTACAAACCCATCGACCGATGCTTCAATATGGAATTCGGATACTGGAACGAAAACTTCCACCAGTGGCCTATCTTCGTCGAAAACGGCGTCACCAATAACGCCGAAGCAGATGTCTTTTTCAACTTCGACAGGATCGCCGTCGTCGGTGGAGGCACGTGGCTCAACCCGCCCTTCGAGGAGAAAGTCGTCGAGGAGACCGCCACGACGCGGATCATTATGAATCCCAACGGCCTGCTGGCCGAGGTCCCCAAAGACGGGCACGACACGATCCCGCATTATATCAAGTCATCCATCGCAGGGCCGGAGGACTGGAAGCGCGTCAAGGACGAGCGATTTCGCCTGGACGACCCGGACCGCAGAATAGACGTCGATGCCGTCAAAAAGGCCCATCCGCCCGGCCGCGATTACCCCCTCGGCGTCGATTGCGCCTCGATGATCGGCAAAGTCCGCGACATGCTCACATTCGAAGGCCTGGCCTACGCCTGCTACGACCATCCGGAAATGGTCGAGGATATGGTCGAAACCTGCTGCCAAATGGTGGAGCAATTCCTCGACCAGGTGCTCGGCCGGATCGATTTCGACTACGCCTGCGGGTGGGAGGACATCTGCTTCAAGAACGGGCCTATCGTCTCGGTGGATTTCTTCCGTGACGTGGTTACGCCGCGTTACAAGCGAATCGGGAACAAACTCCACGCCGTCGGGATCGACTTGTGGTACACCGACTGCGACGGCGACGTCCGCCCGATCCTGCCGCTTATGATGGAAGGCGGAATCAACTGCCTTTTCCCCTTCGAGGTCAACTCCTGCTGCCATCCGGGCGAGTTGCTGGATGAGTACGGCAAGGACCTTCGCATCATGGGCGGATTCGACAAAATGCAACTCGGCAAAGGCCCCGAAGCGATTAAAAAATATATGGAATCGCTGGCGCCTTATGTCGAACGCGGCGGGTACATCCCCTTCTGCGACCACCGCTGCCCCCCGAACGTCAAGCCGGCAGATTACCTCTACTACCTCGACCTCAAGGAAGAGATGTTCGGGATGAAGTAGGCTTCGTTACGGAATATCCTCAACCCACAATATATGCTCGGCAAGTGCGCTGTCTGATAGTCCGTTATAAAATCGCCGGTCGGCTGTTGCCATTCGCCCGTCCAACAGGACAGCCAGGGCAAGGTAGAGGCAATCATAAAAACCGCATCCGGTCAGATTGGCGAGATCATAGGCAAAGTCCCGCAACCCACCGGCTGGGTATATTTGAATGGGCAATTTCCCGATATCCGAACGAACTTCCTGGCCCTCGCTATCGGTAATAACACCACGCCGAGTCCATTTGCACAAGACGCTGTCCATCTCCAACAGGAAAAAATCCGGAACGTAGAGGCGGTTGTCCTCGCTGAAAATCCGGCGGGCATCGTCGGCAAATTCCTCTTCGAGAAACCACTTGGCCGCAACAGACGCATCCACGATGACGTTCATCTATCGCGCCCCTCGCGGATCAGTTTCACGCTATCGGGAAACTTTCGTCCTTTGAACCGGCTGCGAATCTCATCTATAAGTTTCCTTGCCTTTTTCATGTTAACCTTCGGCGTATCGGCAGATTGCTCGATAATCTCCCTGACTTCCGACTGGAGCGAACGCCCATCCGCCTTGGCCCGACTCTTCAGCCGCTTAACAACACTCGCATCCAGACCACGTACAAGTATATCCGGCATAATCGGTCTCCTCATTCACGTTGCTATCATAATGATAGCATACTTCTGTCGATTAATCAATAATATTTTCGGGCCACGGGCGTCTCACGTAGTGATGCTACGCATCGCCCGTGATGCAAGGCTACTTCTCAACGGTTGCCTTTGTCGCGCCGGTCGAGATGCCGCCATCGACGAGCAGCGTCTGGCCGGTGATGTACTCGCTTGCGTCGGAGGCGAGGAAGACCACCGCGCCGTCCAGGTCGCGGGGCCGGCCCGGACGCTTCAGCGGTATCCGGTCGCAGATGTATTCGACCCATTCGGCATTCTCGTATAACACCGCGTTCTGGGCGGTCTTGAACCAACCGGGCGCAAGGCAGTTTACCGTGATGCCATGGACGCCCCAATCGTCGGCAAGGCTCATCGTCAGTTGCCTGACTCCCCCCCGGCTGGCGCAGTAAGGGCCAAGCCCGGCATAACCGGCTACGCACGTTACCGAGCCGATGTTGATGATCCGCCCGTACCGCCGAGGGATCATCTTCTTTGCAACCGCCTGGGCCACGAAAAACGGCCCGCGAAGGTTGGTCTCCAGCACAAGGTTCCAATCGTCCCAGGTAACATCCACAGCCGGCTTGCGGACATTGCATCCGGCATTGTTGACGAGTATGTCGATTTTGCCATAGGCGGCATGGGCATCCTCGACCGCGCGCTGAATGCTGTCGTAATCCCGCACGTCGAGTTCCACCGGCACGGCCCGTCGGCCAAGAGATTCGATCTCGTGCCGGAAATCTTCGAGACTGTTACGGTTTCGGCTGGTGATCACCAGGTCCGCGCCCGCCCGCGCCAGCGCCCGACCCATATATTGACCCAGACCACGACTTGCGCCGGTAACAATCGCCGCCCTGCCGGTAAGATCGAACAGATTCTTGTCCATAATTCAGTGCTCCTTGGGGAAAAAGGGGACGGGAGTCTTTTTCCTACGGCGACAAAATTACCTTCATCAATCCGGGTTCCTTTTTATACAAGCGCTCGAACCAGTCCGCCCCTTCAGCCAGCGGTGCGACGGCGCTGATAATCGGTTCGACGTTAACCTGCCCACGGGCGATCATGTCAAGACAGGCGGGGTATTCCCCGCTGGATGCGCAGGAACCGTAAATGGTCAACTCCCGTGTAACCGCCGCCTGTAGAGGCAATTCGACGGTGGGCGAGAGGTTGCCGACCAGCGTCAGTGTTCCGCCTTTTCGGAGGGAACTTATGGCTGTATTCAATGTCGCCGTGATGCCGACGACTTCAAAGGCTGCATCGGCGTTCCGTCCTGCGGTGTGCTCGGCGACCTGACGCGGCACGTCGCATGCGTCGGGACTGACGGCGATGTCGGCCCCAAGTTTGCCGGCGAGGTCCAGTTTGCCCTTCTCAAGGTCAACGGCGATTATGGTTCCGCACCCAGCCGCTCGCAAAACCTGGATCAGCAAAAGTCCAATCATCCCGGCCCCCACCACCACAGCCGTATCGTTCAGCGCCGGATGCGCCCGCTCGACCGCATGGACCGCCACCGACAGCGGCTCGACCACGGCTGCATGCTCGAACGACAGATCCTCCGGCAGGCGATAGAGGATTCGCTGCGGCACGGCTATGTATTCGGCGAACGTCCCGTCGCAGCGGTATTCGTTACACGAAACGCCCAGCACGCGGCGGTTGCCACAGAGGTTAATCCGCCCAGCCCGACAGAAATGACATTGCCCGCAATAAATCGTCGAATCGAAGGTAACGCGGTCGCCCACCCGCCAGTCGGTTACGCCGGCGCCGGCTTCGGCGATTACGCCGGCAGCCTCATGGCCCATGATAATCGGCGGGATGCGCCGTCCGGTCCTGCCGTCCATACCATGAACGTCGCTGCCGCAGATACCGCTGGCCTTGACTTCGATCAAAACCTCTGCCGCCCCGATTTGCGGATCGGGCACATCCTCATATTCAAACCGGTTGTATTCCTTCAGCACCAACGCTTTCATAGAACCGTATCCCTTGTCGCCTCAAATGTAACCTGTTGTCATTCATTCGCCGAGGCCGGTTGGGACGTCGGGCCGGGCGGCAGTTCGACGCGAATTTCCCGGCCATGCTCGTCATAGATGCAAAGGTAGGTCTTTCCATCGACCTTGCGCGATGCAAAATTACCCGGACTGCGCTCGTAGCGAATCTTCTCGCCGGTCAGGGGATTCTTGAGCGAACGTCCATACAAATAATCGTTTTCCTTCGCAATTTCCGGGAACCTGGCCAGTTCCGCCGGACTCATCCCGTCGTGAAGCAAACCTTCCTCGGCCAGAAGTGCCGCGGTCCGATAAAGATCATACGTGTGCATCCGCATGAAAATGGGGGCCAAACTGCGTCCTGTACGGACTTCCGTAACGGGCAAGGCTGCGTGAACGATTAGCGAGCCGGCCAGGATCACCCCAACCAACACGACAACAGTTACGAGTTCCCATCGCCTGGGCCTTCGCATCTTGTTGAAGACTGCGCCGAAGGCCAGCAGGACCGCCACGGCGCCCCAGAGGCGTATTGACGATACAATGTCATCTCGCGCGCCGGCGCTGTAAAGATGCTGCCGGTAAGGGGCGAAATCCTGAAGGCCGATTGCGATGTCGTGGTCCATCTGTTCGGGCGACAAGTCGGCCGTAAGTTTCGTTACAACGCAGCTGGGCCAGAGAAATTCGCCCGCATCGGGGCTGCCGATAATCAGACCTTCGGACTTGCCCCGGTAGAAAGAGGCGGTTTCGCCAATCGAATCGTACCCGCCGGCTTCCTGCTGATACATATCCGACGCAACGCACTCAAAGCCTTCGGCGGCGGCGCTTTTACCGGCGACGACGAACAATTCGACGCGGGTTTCCGACCCGGCCAGGCTGGTCATCTTCATCGGATAGACGGGAGATTGGGCGGGGAACGTCGCCGCTATCGGATGCGGCGTAGCCGGGCCGCCCTTATCGCGCCGCAGGCGGGCGACCACGAAACACCACTTCCGCGAAATGTAATCATCGACAACGGCCTCGGCGTTGGCATCAAGCGATTTGAGGGAATTGCTCTTCAGCCATTGGGAAAGCGCGCCGCTGTCGTCGGCCTTCAATACGGATACGTCGTAATTCCCAACCCGCTGACGGAAAAGTTCCGTGATTCCTTCCACTGCGTCGGGACCGCCTGCTACACCCCCCATTTTCCTGCCCAGCGTGCCCAGCGCTCCCAGCATCGTAGCAGCAAAAAATATGGCGATTGCTTCTGCAACCAGGATATTTATCGCCCATCTGCGACGCGCTTTAGGTTCTTCGATAAAAATCACAATGCAAACGAATGGGAGAAACATAAACAGCAAGAACAACGGCACTTTGGCATATATCTCCAAATCGTGCGTGATTCTCGGCTGGAGGCAGGCCGACATTGACGCGAGCATCCCGGCCTCGGCCACAGCCAGTTTCGTCGGCTCGGCGGGCAGCGGCAGCACCCAGCCGACGTCGTGCGATTTGCTCTCGAACGACGATTCGACCACAAGCGTCTCGACGCCGTCCCGCCAGACGACAAGGGCGCGCTGCTGGGGAATCTTCGGCATCGCCTGAACGGCTACTTCGGGAAACTTGCATCCATCGGCCCCAGCCTCCGACGCAAGGACCAGCACGATTGAAACCACCAATCCAAACCCAAAACGACGCGCAACGCCCATGACCTGCCCCTTTCAATCACACAGTTCAGTAGGGCGGGCCAACTGGCCCGCGGAGTCTTTCCGGTCGGGTTCGGCGGGCCGGTTGGCCCGCCCTGCTCACTTGACCAGACAGAATCGCCGTATGAAATCCTTCAAAAGCAGCGCCTGCGCCTAGACAATATTAGTCCAACAAGAACAAACGACACGAGCGTTCCCGGCTCAGGGACAAGTCTCACGCCTCCGTAAAACACATCGCCTGTGATGGCCAAGACAAACCTGTCCTGCATGTAGCCGTACGGATACGTCATGTAGCCGTTGTCTCCGTAACCGCTACCAAACGTCTCCTTGAATATCCAATGCTGTGCTGCGTCGTCATACCCAACCAGCGTGTTGCCGTGGTAGTCCTCCGTGTACATGGGACCAAACGCCTTCAACCAGTTCTGGATCGTGGGCCGATGCAGATCCTCATCGGTAATATCCATTCTGTGGTAGATTAGGATGCTGTAAGTCCGGTCCTCCCATCCAGGCTGAAACACGGCAGGTTCCACGCCGTGAGGCAACTCTGCCTCTATGACGACGCCGGTACTCTGGAATAGATCGAAGCCACTTGTCCAAGGATCTTTTTCGACGATGTGCTGTTCGGCCAGGTCAATATCGAAGTTCGGATCATTCAGGACAATCTTGATCTTGGCTTCAAACGCCGCGATGCCGCCAAACTGCCTGCATTGCCAGTGGCCTTGAGCTTTGGCGGGGGTCATGAAATTCTTGCCGTTAACGTCTCGCCAGTCGAACGCGTCGGCCTGAGCTTCGAGCGGGAATACAACACTCAATACGGCGATTACGACAACGAGAAGAGCACTTTGGGAAAGGCGAGCAGAGCGCATGATCTTCTCCTTTTTCTGATACTGAGATTCCCCACTTATAGCACAGGCGCCGCCGATTGTCAAAAATCAATCTCAAAAACACCCTTTTGGAAAGCAGGTAGGGTGGGCCAACCGGCCCACCGCTGAACGATTTCACAATGTCCCGCGAGCCAGTTGGCCCGCCCTTGTATCTTGTCTCCAAAGGCATTTGCCGGTATATGCGTTCAGTGATTTACTGCTGTCTCCGCCCGGAGGGCGGAGACAGCAGTAAAACGGCGGCGGCGAGATCGTCCCGCCCTGGGGTCTTATCGAGCCCGGTTCGTAGCAGGATCCGCCGCCGCCATTACATGGTTCAACCCGTACAGTCGCCTGGGCCGTCT
>DAOVLS010000399.1 GCA_030631125.1 Planctomycetales bacterium | reverse complement strand
GTTGAACTGCTCCAGCGGGCGGGATTCAAAGTGTCAATTTCCGCGCGGAGTTATTTCCCCTCGATAGACGACCCGGACATTACCGCTGTGATGTTCCGCGCGCAGGAGATGAGCCGATACGTCGCCGACGGCGTTATCGACGTCGGAATAACCCGAAACGACTGGATTGAAGAAAACGAATCAGATGTGGTCGAAGTGGCTGAACTCATCTATGCCAAGCGCAACCTCCAATCGGTCCGGTGGGTGCTGGCCGTACCGGCTGAATCGGGCGTAACGGAGGCGGAGAGGCTCAAAGGCGGTATCGTCGCGACGGAACTGGTCAACATCACCGGCAAGTACTTCGCCGAGAAGGGAATCGACGTAAAGGTCGAGTTCAGTTGGGGCGCCACGGAGGTCAAGGCCCGCCTGGTCGATGCAATCGTCGATGTTACCGAGACCGGTTCGAGCCTTCGCGCCAACCGTCTGCGTGTCATTGATACGATCATGCTCGCAACCCCCCGGCTGATTGCCAACAAAATCGCATGGGCCGACACGTGGAAGCGTGAGAAGATCGAAAACATCGCCCTTCTTCTGAAAGGGGCCATTTCCGCATGGGAAAAAGTAGGCTTGAAGATGAACGTCCGCCGCGCGGACCTCCAGGGCGTTATTGATTTGCTTCCCGCGGAAAAAAGCCCGACCGTTTCCAACCTGGCCGAGAAGGACTGGGTCGCCCTTGAAGTGATAGTTTCCAAGCGTCTCGAGCGTGAGATGATCCCGCAACTGAAGCGCGCCGGGGCGACGGGGATAATAACTTATCCGCTCAATAAGGTGATATCTTAAACTGACCGTTTTTGAAAAGCCCGGCGAGATTACTATTTCAATATATTATTTGATGTCGAACGAATAAATGCCTAATGCCCAATGTCTAATGTCCAATGACCAAAAACAGCAGGGAGAGTTCCGTGTGTCTTTCGGAGTTAGACATTAGTCATTGATTGGTCATTAGACATTAGACATTAGACATTTTGTAAGTTCCTTATAAATAAGCCGTTGAATTTTCTAAAACCGCTTAAAATCGGTCAGTATGAGTAATATCATGAAGCGTATAGCGTGGTTATTGATCGGCGTTATCGCCGCCGGCGTTTTACCATTGGCGTGCACGGAGCCTGAGGGCGTTGTTGTCGACAAAACGACGCCGACGAGCGAACCCGCGCCGCTACCGAAGATGTCCGAACTGCCCCTGGCGAAATTACTTCCCGCCGTCGAACGTCCCGCCGACGCTGCCGATGCCGAAAAACTCCCACCACGCGCCGCCGATATTGTCGCCCGGGCCGAAAGACAGATTATCAGGGGCGACCAGATCCAGGCCATTAATCTGCTTGAGCGAGCATCGGGGTTCGCTCCGCACTCGCCCCGCATACGCAGAGGTCTGGGACTCGCCTACGCGGCTTTGGGGGACCGCGCCAAGGCCGAGCCTCATCTGCTCGCCTCGACCAAGGCTGCTCCGAACCACGTGCGGGTCCAACTTGTTCTGGGTCAGTACGCGGTCATGCAAAAGCAGTATGACCGGGCGGTAATCTGCTTCCGCCGGGCTTTGCTGTGCGGCGACGCCGCCGACGATAACCCCGACACCGCCGAGGTCCTCCTGCGCCTGGGAAATCTGCTTGAGCGTCGCCGCTGCTGGGCCGCGTCGCTCGAGTGCTACGAGCGACTGGCCGGGTTGCTCGCTACCCACGGGCGGGCGTTTGCCGGTCGCAGCCTGTTGAGTCCTCTGGTTTCCCGCCCCGAACGATGTACGGTTATCCGGGGTCGGCTGATGCTGAAACTCCGCCGGTCCGAGAAGGCGGCCGTTCTGCTGGAACGCGCATACCGGCGAGACAAGACCGACCCCCATGCCGGCCGGTTGGCCGTGATCGCACTTCTGAAAACGGGCGATTTCGAGCGGTCGCGGGCCATCATTATGGAAATGCTCGCCGAACCCCTCCGCCGCCGCGAAGCGATAGCGTCCGCCGTTCTGTGGTGCAGGGCGAAGAAGACCCCCTCGGCCCCGAAGTCGCTACTGGACCAGCATCTCGCCGGCGGGAGTCTTAATTCGGACTTTGTAATCGCAATGGCCGAAGTCGCCGCCGAACTGGGCGGAGCGGACGAAGCAGCCGACATGCTGGCGAAATACCTCTCGAAAGCATCGGGAGATAAAACAGTAGCGCTGCGACTGGCGAGGCTCTACGCCCGCACGGGTAACCTGTCCGCCGCAGCCGGGCAACTCGCCGCACTGCTGAATATCCAGGCTTGTGATACGTCGCTGGTGCGCCGGGAAGTTAAAAATCTGGCCAAACGCGGAATCAAAAAGGGCTTTGTGGATGAACTGGCTACCGGTGCTTCGGAAAAACCCGAACTGAAACCGGCCCTGCTGACCGTCGCGGCAATGCTGTCCGAAGCGACGGGTAAGTGGGAAAAAGGCGTCGCCCTTCTCAAGCAGGCTGTTGATGCCGACGAAAAGTTCTGGCCTGCGTATGAAGTTCTGGCGGATTTGTACATTGTCGGCGGGCAGTTCGAGATGCTCGACGGCCTCGTCCGTCGGGTCAATCGCTCTGCCGGTGATTCCTGGTTCAGGTACTATTTTACCGGCATGGTCCGGTTGAGCCGCGGCCGAACCGCCGACGCCGTGGACAACCTCGAGCGCGCCCACGCCCGCATGAGCCGGCACGTGCCGACGCTGCTGCTGTTGGGGCGCGCCTGCTTCCGGGCAAGACAGTTCCGCGACTCCGAACGCTTTCTGCTGGCGGCGTCGGATTTGTCGCCTGACAACATTATGGTTACGGGCGAGTTATTCGGCCTGTACATGGCGCAGCGACGCCACGCCGAAGCAGCCAGGGTCGTGATGCAATTTTTGCAGCGTGATCCCAAGAACATCCGCGCACGCACGATGATAGGGCGGCTCTATTTCCTGACAGGACGGACCGACCGGGCGCGAAAAATGCTTCAGTTGCTC
>DAOVLS010000049.1 GCA_030631125.1 Planctomycetales bacterium | reverse complement strand
GACCCTGACATAAAGATGAATTTCGCGCTTACCGGCGAGGTTGCCGACCCTGCCAATTTGCCTCCGGGCTGCTCCTTCAATCCTCGTTGCACGCTCGCCCAGAACCGCTGCACACAGGAAATCCCGCCGTTGCGGGAAATCGAACCGGGCAGATGGGTCAGTTGCCACCTCATCGACAAATCGGAGTAACCACGTCTTTATCTGCAGTGCAGCAGCATGCCGTAAACCCGGCCCCCGACGACGAACGAAAATGCGATAATTCGCTATCAGCGCGAGCGGGTGGAATTGACGCCGGAATCTTTTGGCCTGTGGGAACCCGTCGGGGAACCAAACGGAACCAAACGGAACGAAACGGAACGAATGGGAACCATTGGGAACGATTGGGAACCGTTGGGAACGATTCGGGAACGATTGGGCACAAAGCCGCAAGGCGTAACTCGTTGTCAGGTAATCGGTTATGAATTTCAAGGTCATTTTTACGCCCATTTCCGTTTTTCCCTGGTCCCTATGACCTACTCCCTAATCCCTTTCTTTTGAAGACTTCCCTGGCGGCCTCAAGCATATCGAGGCATGCTTTCCGGGCGGTTTCGGGTCGTTTTGAGTCGATCAGTTCCGCCATTTTGTGCATTGCCGGCGCGATACTCGAAACGATGGCGTGTCCTGCTTTTTTGTCGGCAATCGCTTCGATCGACGCCAGCCGGGCGGCAAGGCGTTTGGATCGCAGCATTTGTTGCAGGCGTGACGGCTTGACGCCGAGTGCGTTCACTATGTCGTGCGAGTCCATGTCTTCGTTGTGCAGCAGTTCGAAAAGGAATTTCCAGTCCGCCATGATCTGCTCCTTGCATATATCCAGTTTCACCCGTTCGATCCGCCTTCGGCGGACTCACGACAGGCCGGGCGCACACTATGAGCGCCCCTCTACCCTCTTCTTTCGCGCTCACGTTTGCGCGCGCAAACCTGTAGCCGCCGGAGCACCGCCTCGACGTAAGTCCCTGGCCCCCATAGAAAAATATTTTTTATTTTTTTCCATTTCCCCCCGCCGACAGGAGCGCGTTTGCGCGCGCAAACGTGTAGCCGGACGAATCGCCAAAGCCGGCACTTGAGTCCCGATTTGTCAGGGACGAAAGTGCCGGTAATACTTCTGTCAGGCATTTTTTTCCGGCAGACTCGTCCCAGGGGGATTCATCTGCCGGCTTTGAGAAACGCCATCTACGCACCCACAACCTCCGCTACGCTCCGGTTGAAGGTGCCACCCACCATTGCTACTCTGCGAAGTAGCACCGCTACGTAGCACGAGCAACTACACCTGCCCCGACCACCCGCCGGAATTATTCGTGCGGTTGAAGTAACAAGGTATATAGTGTTATTATCATGAGTAAGGCATTTTCGTTGAGATGACCAATGTCCAAGAAGTGAGTTAGGATTCCACCAACAAAGACCGATATCAGCAATAAACTGACGCAATCGGCATAGTCCGAAAGGAGTTGACAGCGTGGCTATGAAAAAGGCGGAAATGGAAACGCACCGGGCGAGGTATCAAGCCTTGATGACTAAGGCACGGTCGGCGGAACGTGAGGGGCTTTACCGCGAAGTCATCGATTCGGCACTGTCATCGTGGGATCACGTCGATGGAATGATGCAGTATGAGCGCAGGTATGAAAACAAAGAATTCACCAGTATTCAGGGCATAGAAATGCTCCTGAAGTACGCTCCTTTGCTTCTTGACTTCGACAGTCTTGATACGCTTGAAACCCTCTTGAAGAACTACCGACGAATCGATAAGAACACTTCGGAAAGCATGGCCGACAAACTTGCCAAGGCTAGAGCGCTGATGTGGGACGCTCATCGCCTGTGGGACCACTTGGAGCGGAACCCGGAATCGAAACAGGACAAGCTTCGTCGGGTTCTTGGGGGCGATCAGGATATATGGCGGTCAGTGGCGGAGGCATGGGGAAAAATGGGGTTGCTTCGCCGTACACCGGAGGATGGATCCTATCGGCTGTCGCTGTCTACGAGAATGGGAGGACTGGTCTCGGCCAAGTGCTCTTCTTGCGGCCATGTTGGCAAAGCACCCAAGGCCATGTTCCTGGAGAAGATGGCCTGTCCTGAGTGTCGGGCAACAGTCTTATTCGTCATCCTTTCAACAGAAACCTCGATTGATACAAAGGAGTAATCAATGCTTTACGTCTTCACATTTTTAATGGGATTGATTGCGGGTAGTGTTTGTGTGTTCTTGGCCTTGGCGGTTAAGCGAATGAGGCTGAAGGAGCAGAAGAGCAAGCAGGATGCCCAAGGAAAGAGTATCCGCAAGACTCTTCAGGCGATTAAGACAAAACAACAGGAATTGGACCAGCAGGCGGTACAACTGCAAGTACAACAAAAAGAAATCGACGCGCGCGTTGTTTCCTACAGGGAGTTGCAGATGGAGAATGCGATTCTCAAACGCGATCTGCAAAACATCGATGTTGACCTGCGAAAAGTACAGTTAGATCGCGAATTGCAACGAAAGACCCAGGAGACGCTCGACCAACGAAGCAACGATTTGGGAGGCCGTTACCTGAAAGAAAACATCAAGTGGATCGGTTCGTCGCTGACTACAAACAATTTTGTTGCCTGTAAGCAACGCCTGCAGAAGGTTATCGAGCGTTGTCGCGGAATAGGTTTCGATGTTTCAGCAGAAGAGGAGGCTTCTTTGCTGGTAGACCTAAAGGAGGAGTACGAGAAGATCGTTCGCGCTGCTTTCGAGCGAGAAGAGCAGAACCGCATTAAGACCCAGATACGTGAAGAACAGAGGCTCGAGAGGGAAATTGAACGTGAACTTAAACAATTGGATCGCGAACGCGCCGCCATTCAGGCTGCTTTGGACAAGGCCCTCGCGGAAACCGAGGACAAGCACAGCGAGGAAATCGAGCGATTGAAAGCCAGGTTGGCCGAAGCGGAAGAGAAGTCCCAGCGTGCCATTTCCCGCGCCCAGATGACCAAGTCCGGCCATGTGTACATTATTTCCAACATCGGATCGTTTGGTGAAGGCGTATTCAAAATCGGCCTGACGCGGAGACTTGAACCAAGAGATCGGGTTAGAGAACTGAGCTGCGCCTCAGTTCCCTTTCCGTTCGACGTACATATGATGATCTCTTCTGACAACGCCCCTGCGCTGGAGAACGTGCTCCACAAGGCGATGCACAAGCTGCGAATCAACAAGACCAATCCCCGAAAAGAGTTCTTCAAGACTGACATCGAAGCCATACGTCAGGTCGTGGAAGAAAACCACGGTGAAGTTCAATACGTTGCCGACCCAGAAGCGCTTGAGTACCGCCAAAGCCTAACTATATTAGATGAAGACCTTGAGTTCATCGAGAATGTATACGACGCGCTGGACGAAGAAAACGAAACAGTTGCAGACGACGAATGATCGCTAAAAGTGTGATTCGTGAAGCGAACCAACTGACCGGGTGGCATGACCGCTGTTATCGTTGTAAGACTACGCCTATAACACTTGATTTCCCGGAAGAAATTCCTGTATAATGCTTTGTTCGCGGGTTTTCAGGGAGATTGGAATCTCCCCTGTCGGCCGGGCTATGGCAGCCGTCAGGTCACAGCATGGACCGTCCCCTCTGAACGGCGAACAGCCGTCTGACGAGAAGTGAACTACTATGATAGACGAATTCCAGGATTCCACGAAATTACTGATCGAGAAGGGGCGCCGGCGCGGGTACCTGACCTACGAGGAGATGAACGACGAACTCCCGGCCGAGGCGGTCGAGCCGGACCAACTCAGTTCGCTGCTGATGATGCTGGACGAACTGGGAATCGAACTGCTTGACGCAACGGATGCCCGTTTAAAAAAGAAGCACGCCGGCGGAACTGAAGCAGGCGAATTTGACGCCACTACCAAAAAGAAACTCAAGACCCAACGGACGGCAAAGGAATTTGTCGCCGAAAAAGTGCGCATCGACGATCCGGTGCGGATGTATCTGACGCAGATGGGCGAGATTCCGCTGTTGAGCCGGGCTGAAGAAATCTCCCTCGCCAAGAAAATCGAACTAACCCGTATGCACTTCCGCCGACGCGTTCTGGAAAGCGACTATTGCGCAGAAGCGGCGGTGGAAATCCTTCAGCAGGTCACCGACGGGAACCTGCCCTTCGACCGCACGATGAAGATTTCCACGGCAGAGAACCTCGCCAAAGAGACCATAGGCCAGCGGATTCCGGAAAACATCAGGACGGCCCGGTTAATTCTCGACGCCAATCGGCGCGAGTGGGACCTTGTCAATCGCAAGGGCACATCGGCGCAGCGCCATCGAGACGGACAACGAAAGATGTGGCGCCGACGCCGGCGTATCGCAAAATTGATCGAGGAACTGTCCCTGCGGACTTCCAGAATCCAGCCGCTGATGGACAAACTCATGCACGTTCACGATAAGATGGACGAAGTCCAGCGGTTGTTGGGCGCCCGCCGCGGCGGGGCGGCGCCTGTTGAAGACCTGGCCGTCATGCGCGAGGAACTGAACGGGCTGTCCAACCTGGCAATGGAGGACGCCGACCTCCTGAAAAAACGGGTCAAGGCAATCCGCAAAGCGTTTGACGACTACGAGCAGGCCAAGCGGGACCTGTCCGCCGGCAACCTCCGCCTGGTGGTCTCCATCGCCAAGAAATACCGAAATCGCGGGCTGAATTTCCTGGACATAATCCAGGAAGGCAACACCGGTCTGATGCGGGCAGTCGATAAATACGAATATCGGCGCGGTTATAAATTCTCCACCTACGCGACCTGGTGGATTCGCCAGGCCATTACCCGCGCTATCGCCGACCACGCCCGCACCATCCGCATACCCGTCCACATGATAGAGACCATGTCGAGGCTGCGGAACATATCCCGGCGTCTGGTCCAGGAAAGAGGGCGCCAGCCTACTATCGAGGAGATTGCCGAAGAAGCGGCGATGAGCGTTCCAGAGACCCGGCGGGTAATGAAGATATCGCGGCATCCGATAAGCCTGGATCGACCTGTGGGTGACAGTGAAGATTCTTACTTCGGCGATTTCATCGAAGACGAAACCGCCGAGAACCCCGTCAAATCCGCCGGTAGCGAAATGCTCAAGGAACGGATTGAGGAAGTACTCAAAACGCTCACCTACCGCGAACGCGAGATAATCAAACTCCGCTACGGTATCGGGGACGGATACACCTACACGCTCGAAGAGGTGGGACGCATCTTCAAGGTTACACGCGAGCGAGTCCGGCAGGTCGAAGCCAAGGCCGTTCACAAACTCCAACACCCCGTCCGCGCCCGCAAACTCGAAGGCTTCCTGGAAAAGAAATTCCTGCTGAAACAACAGGAAGCGCCTTCCGCCAAGCCAGAGACCTCCGGCAAGAAGGCAAAGTCGAAATCCAAGTCAAAATCCAAGTCAAAGTCCGGGAAGTAATAGGATAAAGCCGGACGCCGACGCCGAAAACGTAAATTTCTTCGCGTTTTTCGTATAATTTCATAAAGCCCGGGTTCGGCGTGCCCGATTCTTACTATACATTAACTGTTAGCGGGTTATTGTCTCAGGGTCGGGCTGAGTTTTTCTGGTAAGGGCTTAACCATGAGCATTAGCGCGATCAATGTGCTCGTAGTAGATGACGAGCAGCACGTCTGTCATTTGATCGAGGGTTTTCTGGCAAACGACCAATTCCGCTGTACGTCGGTGCATTCCGGCGAAGAGGCGAAGCACCTGCTGCTGGAAGAACAATTCAACGTGATTGTCCTCGACCTGCTCATGCCCGGGGTCTCCGGCATGGATTTGTTGAAGTTTATTTCCAGTCGGGACCTCCCCGCGCAGGCAATCTGCATCACCGGCGCTTCCACCAGCCAATCCGCCCGTGAGGCGTTGGCGGCCGGAGCTTTCGACTTCCTCGAAAAACCCCTTGATTTGTCGCGTCTGGCCGAGTCTGTCCGCCTCGCCGCCGAGTCCTGCGCCGGTATCGCCGATAACGGATGCGCCGTTGCGCCGGTCAATGATTATTCCGCCGATGAGCGGGAGGGGTTCCCCGCCCGGCCCGTGTGGGCCGACAGTGATGATCGGCTGAAGCAGACACTGCTGGAGTCTGCCGGCGCACTGGTCCGGGCCGTTGAGGCCAAGGACCCCTATACCCGAAAGCACAGCGACCACGTCGCCTATTATGCCGAGCAACTTGCCCGCTACGTCGGCATCTCTGAAGAGGCGATCGAGTCTATTCGCATAGCCGCACTGCTGCACGACATCGGCAAGATCGCCGTTCCCGATTCGATCCTTGTCAAACTCGGCAAACTCAGCCAGGCGGAATTCGCCCTCATTCGCCGGCATCCGGACGTGGGAGCGGAAATCCTGGAGAATATCACAATGTTGAGGGCAGAGGCCAGGCTGGTGCGGTATCATCACGAAAACTGGGACGGCAGCGGTTATCCGACCGGTCTGGTCGGCGAAAAAATTCCGCTGGGTTCGCGAATCCTCAATATCGCAGACAGTATCGATGCGATGCTCATGCACCGAACCTACAAACGGGCATACCCCGTCGATCAGATGCTGGAAGAACTGAACCGCTGCGCAAGCGGGCAGTTCGAACCCGACCTGGCCCGACAGACCGGCGACTGGTGCCGAAATAACCCCTCCAAACTCATCCTTCCGGAAAAAACCTTACGGGCAAAGACGGCATAGCCTGAAACGGTTAGCAGTTCCGCAGGGGCGATTGAACGCGATTCACACAATGTATTTCCAACTTGTTCCCCAAAATGTTATCCTGCATCAAATCAGGATTAAAAATGGCGACCAAGCAGGCACAGGTTGTAGTGGCCGGGCATATCTGCCTGGACATCATCCCCGCCCTGGACGAAGTGGAAGGCGGGCTGGAGACAATTCTCGTACCGGGAACGCTCACCAACATAGGTCCGGCAACAACCGCCACCGGAGGGGCCGTTTCAAATACCGGACTGGCGCTGCACCGCCTCGGCATCGCCACTCGCCTGATGGGAAAGATCGGCGACGACCAGTTCGGCTCAACCGTTCTGGAGATACTTCGCGCCCGCGAGCCCGCCCTGGCCGACGGGATGATCGTTACGCCGGGCGAACACACCTCTTACACCATCGTCATCAGCCCGCCCGGTATCGACCGGGCCTTCCTGCACTGCCCGGGCGCAAACGACACATTCAGCGCCGACGACATAGATTATGACCGACTGGCCGGCGTAAAACTGTTTCATTTCGGATACCCCCCTATCATGCGGCGAATGTTCATCGACGGGGGAAGCGAACTTGAAAAATTACTCCTCGGCGTAAAGCAAAAAGGCTTGACCGTATCGCTCGACATGGCCAAGCCGGACCCTGCTTCGGCGGCGGGACGGACCGATTGGCCGGCGTTGCTCGAACGAACATTACCATGCGTCGATGTCTTCTGCCCCAGTATCGACGAAATCCTTTTCATGCTCGACCGCGAGCGATTCGAGCATCTCTCACAACAGGCCCTCGACGGTAACATCATGCCGTTTGTGGACGGCGACCTGCTGGGCGAAATCTCGCAGCGGTTGATTGACATGGGAGCAGCCATTGTAGTCCTGAAACTCGGCTCTGCCGGTCTGTACGCGCGAACCACCGCCGATCGTTCCAGGCTCGCCGAGGCTGGGGCGGCAAGGCCCGACGATACGGACGCCTGGGTCGGAAGGGAAATGCTCGTCCCGTGCTTCAAGGTCGAAGTAGTCGGGGCCACCGGATCGGGCGATTGCGCGATCGCCGGCTTCCTGGCGGGCCTGCTCCAGGGCCAAAGCCTGGAAGAATCGATGACCATGGCGACGGCAGTCGGCGCATGTAACGTCGAACGACCCGACGCCATCAGCGGCGTCAGACCATGGGACCAGGTCCAAAGCCGCATCAATTCGGGATGGCAGCGCCACAAAGTTACATTGAAACTGGACAAATGGCGGGTTGATGCGGTAAAAAGCACATACTTAGGCCCGAACGACGCGGGCGCGAAATGATTTTGTGGCGCGGGCGCCTGCCTACCGGTAGGTAGGTCTCGCCCGTGCTTTTTACAGAAACCGGATATTTTAAGGAAATACGAACATGCCAGACTCATTGAAGGTAGTGATTATCGGCGGCGTCGCCGCTGGACCCAAAGTAGCAGCCAAGGTTGTCCGTCTCATGCCTGAGGCTGAGGTAACCGTCGTCGAAAAGGGCGAGTTTCTTTCGTACGCCGGCTGCGGCCTGCCTTACTACATCTCCGGCGTCGTGGCTGAACAGGCTGAACTGATGAGCACGCCGATCGGCGTCCTGCGTGATCCCGGCTTCTTCCAGAAGGTCAAGAACGTCTGCGTGCTGAACCGCACCGAGGCTATGGAAATCGACCGCAAGGGTAAGCGGGTTCGTGTCCAAAACCTTGAAAGCAACGAGGAATCCTGGCTGGATTACGATAAACTGGTATTGGCTACGGGTGCTACGCCCGTCGTGCCGCCGATTCCGGGAGTGGACCTGTCGAACATCTTCACGCTGCACGGCGTCGAGGACGCCGAAGGCATTAAGACCACCCTGGCCGAGGACAAGGCGCGAGACGTTGTCGTCGTCGGAGGCGGGCTTATCGGCATCGAAGTAACCGAAGCGCTTGTGCAGAAAGGCTGCCGGGTTACCGTCGTGGAAATGCTCCCGCAGATACTCCGCATTCTTGACGATGAAATGGCCGCCCTCGTCGCTCAGCACCTCGAATCGCACGGCGTCAAGGTCCTTACCGGAACAAAGGTCGAATCATTCCAGGGCGACGGTAAAGTAACCACCGTAGTTACCGACAAGGGTTCCATCCCAGCCGATATGGTCATTATGTCAATCGGCGTCCGCCCGAACGTGGGTCTGGCCAAAGACGCGGGACTGGAAATCGGCAAGACCGGCGCTATCAAGGTCGATACGCACATGCGCACTTCCGACCGGGACATATACGCCGCCGGCGACTGCGTCGAGTGCGTCGATCTCGTTACAAACCAGCCTTGCTATGTTCCGCTCGGTTCGACCGCGAACAAGCAGGGACGCGTCGCCGCGGTGAACGTCTGTAACGAAAATGATTCTTTCCCCGGCGTCCTGGGAAGTACCGTTTGCAAGGTCTTTGACTATTGTGTAGCCAGGACAGGTCTGACCGAAGCAGGCGCTCGCGAGTCCGGATATAACGTAACGACCGCCCTTGCCCCCGCGCCGGACAAGGCGCACTTCATGCCGGACGCGAAACCGCTTCTGCTGAAACTCGTCGCCGACAGCAAGACAAGAAAACTGCTCGGCGCGCAGGCAACCGGACCCGGCGACGGGGATAAGCGAGTCAATGTCGCCGCTATGGCAATCACCGCCGGGATGACTGTCGATGACCTGGCGAATGTCGATCTGTGTTACGCGCCGCCGTTCTCGCCGGCAATGGACAATATCATCACCGCTGCAAACGTCGCAAAAAATAAACTCAACGGCGACATGATCGGCGCACCGGCAGCCGAAGTCCATCAAATGCTACAGGATAAAAAGAACTTCGTCTTTCTCGACGTCCGAAGCCAGGGCGAATACGACCAGGTCCGTCTGCCCGGTTCGACCTTTATACCGCTCGGCGCGCTTCGGAGCCGGATTGACGAACTACCCAAAGACAAGGAAATCATCGCATTCTGCAAGATTTCTCTTCGCGGATATGAAGCCGCCATTATCCTCAAAGCCGCCGGTTTCGAGAATGTCCGCGTCATGGACGGCGGCGTCGTTATGTGGCCTTATGAAAAGTTGACGTGAAATTCTTCCGATATATTGGGGAAAGACGAACGTCGCCGGTGATATGCGGGCAAGACCAGCGGGATTACAGGGATTTTTCTTTTTGCTGAAAAAAGAAGAAGAAAAAGAAAAGGAATAGCGGGATTATAGGGATTATAGGGATTACAGGATTACAGGGATTTTTCTTTTGTTTTTTTGTCCCATAATCCTGAAATCCCTGAAATCCTGCTATCTTTGTTTCCGTAGCGGCTGGGCCTTATCTAGTGAAAACTGCTCAAATATTATTATATTCCGCCTGGAGGAAATTGTGGGCAACGGATTAAAAGAACTATTCACAAGGTACTCCGCCAATCCTATTTTGACGGTCGATGACTGGCCTTACCCGGCCAATTCCGTCTTCAACACCGCGGCTGTGCAATTCGACGGCCTGACGCTGCTGCTGGTCCGCGTCGAGGACCGGCGCGGAATCAGCCACCTGACCGTCGCAAGAAGCGCCGACGGAATTTCCGACTGGGACATCGACCCCGAACCGACTTTCCCGGCCGACCCGGAACATCACCCCCAAGAACTATGGGGCGTCGAAGACCCGCGTATCACATTCGTGCCGGAGACCGGCGAATACCTGATTACCTACGTCGCCTACAGCGAGGCGGGACCGCTGGTGTCGCTGGCGCGGACGCGGGATTTCAGGCAATTCGAACGCCTCGGCCCGATAATGCCGCCCGAAGACAAAGACGCCGCACTGTTTCCCGTAAAGTTCGGCGGCAGATGGGCGATGATCCACCGCCCCTACGGCCTGGTCTCCGAGCATGTGCCGGCCCACATGTGGATGTCGTTCTCGCCGGACCTGAAACACTGGGGCGATACGAGAATACTCATGCGAGCCAGACGCGGCGGGTGGTGGGATGCAAACAAAATCGGACTCTCCCCCCCACCGATGGAAACACCCAACGGGTGGCTACTGCTCTATCACGGTGTCCGCAAAACCGCAGCAGGGAGCATCTACAGGATCGGAGCGGCGCTGCTGGACCGCGAAGACCCCACAAAAGTCATCCGCCGAGGCGATGAATGGATCTTCAGCCCACAGGAAACATACGAAAGGGTCGGGGACGTCGGCGAGGTTGTCTTCTCCTGCGGATGGGTACGGAACGATGACGAAATCCGGCTTTATTACGGCGCCGCCGATACCGCCATCGCAATGGCGAAGGTTTCCATGAACGAACTGCTGGATTACCTCACCGCCCTGCCGGCATATCACAACGACATCAATAAGTAACGCCAATTAGTACGACAACACGGATTAGTGTAGGCTCGAAGAGCCGGTTAGAAGTTAGCCGGGGGCGCCTGCCTGCCGGTAGGCAGGTAAGCCTCCGGGCAGAAAGGAGTTATAGCAAAAGCCCCAACGGGGCGACAGAAGGTTTTGCCATCGGGGCAATTTCTGTCGCCCCGTTGG
>DAOVLS010000142.1 GCA_030631125.1 Planctomycetales bacterium | reverse complement strand
CAGGACGATCGCGTCGATTTCCATCAATCTGGCCAATCTGTTGGGAAGGTTGGCGGCGTGGGTATATTTCGTTTCGATGCCGGCATTTCGCAGCGCCTCTGTCAGTGCGGTCCCCGCTTTTCCGTCGCCGTCGATGACCAGCACGTATCCTTTTCCGGCGACGAACGTCATCGCGCTTGCGCGGTTGTTCTGGACGATGCCGTCCTGTGCGGGGTCGTCCGGGATGAACTCTGCCTCGAATTCGTGCACGCCGCGCATCCCTACCGGCATGGAGACGGTCTTGACGTTGGTTCCTGGTTTCAGCGTAACCGGCACGGCCAGGTCCGGCGAGTCCGGGTCGAGATCGACGGGTCGGCCGTTGACGGTCAGTTGCAGCCTGCCTCGCGCATGGGCTGTGCTGTGGAGTATAAATCGCAGCGTTATGGTCTGACCGCTGCGGGCCTTCGGCGGAGAGGTCAGGCGTTTGAAAACCACCTCCCGTGTGTGGGTGTAGCAGATCGGGAGGACGTCGATAGGGATGTTATTGGCTGCGGCGATGCGAGCGGCCTCGACCAGGTCGCCTTCGGTCTCGTTACCGTCGCTGACGAGGAGGATTTTCGCGGCGGTGTCGGGCGGGGCGATTGCCATCGCCATCTGGACGCCGGAGGCGAGGTTGCTCTGCCGACCTGTCAGCGTGGTGTTCCGCTCGCGGATGGTAACGTCCGAACTCGGAAGCATCGAAATGCTCGGGGCTTCGGCCACATCGACAACGGCAGATAAGTCGCCGGCCTGTCGGACGGGAAGGGCGTCGGTGAGAAACTGACGGGCCGCCTTCTGCAACTTCTGCGGGATGGACCGACTTCGGTCCAGGACCGTAATGAGCGTCAGGTGCTCGTTCTTCCGCGTCAGCGTGGGTCTTGCCAGAAGCGCGACCAGGATGATAACCACCAGGCAGCGGAGGACGACAGCCATTACCCGACGTGTCCGCCCGAGCGCCCGGAGGTTGCGGCGGGCAAGCCAGACCATCGGTATCACCAGCGCGCAGGCAATCAACCACAATGGTTGCCCAAAATAGAATCCGTATGTCGCCATCATAATTGCCACACCTGCACGCGATTGTTTCCGGCATCAACGACGTATGCCCGCTTTTGTCCATCGACCGCCACTGCCCACGGATAGGCCAGTTGCCCCAACTGCCTGCCTGCCCGGCCGAAGGTCCTCAGGCTCCGCCCGTCCGGGCTGAACAATTGCAGACGGTTGTTTCCGTACTCGCAGACGAGCAGGTTCCCGTCGTCCATCAGCGCCAGGTCGTAAGGATACCGAAGTTGCCCGGTCCCGCTGCCGACCGAACCGATGTAACCGGTCAATTTACCATCCAGATTGTAAATTGCTATGCGGTGATTGCACGCATCGGCTACGTAAAGTATTCCGCGTTCGGCATCGACGCAGAGTGCCGACGGTCGGGATAATTGTCCCCGCCTGCTGCCGGGAGAGCCGAAACTGCCAAGAAATTCGCCGTTCCGCGAGTAGATGCTGACCCGGTCGTTGCCGCCGTATTCGCTGACGAAGATTCGCCCGTCCGGCGCGAAGGCTATGTCGGTCGGATAGATGAAGCATCCGGCGACCTGGCCGAATCGCCCGAAGCGGCGAACCTCTTTTCCATCCGGTGAAAAGACGATGACGCGGTGGTAATGCGTATCGGCTACGTAGAGGTTTCCCTCCGGCCCGATGCTGATACCGGTAGGCTTTCCCGTTTCGGTCAGCGGCATTTTGATCACGCCGAGAAACTCGCCGCTTTGGCTGAGGTGTTGTATTCGCCCCGTCTTGTCGGCTACGAACAGCGAGCCGTCGGCGGCTATGTCGATCGCGCGGGGATAGATGAACTCGCCGGGACCTCGCCCGGTCCGTCCTATGGCGTTCACCACATCCACATCGTCCGGCGAGTCAGAGGCCGAGTCGCAACCGGCGAATACCATCGCGGCGCAGAGCAGCATAACGGCGACAGTTCTGCCCCGCATCGCCCGAAACATCGCCGCAAGCAACACGGCAAGAATCAGATAGACCGCTATCAGCATGAGGCATGATGTTATCACGTGCTGGTCGCGGGCGTAGTGCATCTGGTTGAGCAGTCGCTGTGCGAAGTTCGGCATCCCCGCAGGCAGCAGGACCATCGTGGCCGGTAGTTCCGTCAGGGACAGCATTACCACCAGTAGAAAGGCCCCAAAAACCGTCGGCCAGGTCCTCGGCAGGTGGACGTGGAGCCAGGCTTTCGCCGGCGAAGCGCCATCGACCGACGCCATCTCCGCCAGATGCCTCTGCCGGCTGTCGGCTGCAAGACGGAACAGGATCAGCGCAAGCCCGGCAAACCGCACCGCCAGACCGGCTGAAACAACGTACCAACCCTGGGCCGGGATATGCAGCAGCGGCATCGTTTTCAGCATCGCCACAGCCACGAGCGAGCCGGGAAGGAACATCGTCAGGAATATCGAGACATTCACGAAAAGCGACGCCCACCGGGCAAATCTCTCAATCGTCAGCGCTCCGCCGGCTATCAGAACGGCCAGAGCGCCCGCGACCGCCGCAGTCAACAGCGACCAGGCCAACCCGTCCCGGTGAATTTTCAGGAACACGCGCAGCGGTTCAAGGTCCGTAAGATTGACAATCAGCAGCGTCAGGGGCAGGAGAATTGAAAGGGACATCAGTCCGACCAATACCGCCCATAGTCCGATGCGCGGGCGGGCGTCGTCGGCATCGGTCGGCGGGTTGACCGACCAGTCCTTCGTCCTCCTCCAGAGCAAAACCCCCACGAGCACAGCGGGTATCGCCATAGGCCAGGCTGCGCGTGCGACGGCCCCGGCCGATCCGGTCAACTGGTACAGCACCGCCAGTTCCGTCCCGACCGTCTTTACCCCGGCCAGGTGAAACGCACCGAACTCCGACAGCGACATCGCAAAGCATACGGCCAATGCCAGCAACATAGGCCTGCGCAGCAATGGCAGCGTTATTCTGAAGAATCGCCTCACGGCGCTCGCTTCGAGCCTGGCGGCGTTTTGTGCCTGTCGGTCCATCGCCGCCCATCCCTGACCGATCAGCAGCGCCGCCACAGGCCAGTACCAAAGCACCATTACCATCGTCGATATTACCGTCCCGGCAGGACGCGCCAGGTCAGGACGGGACGATATGTACGCGCCAATCGTGTGGGTCGGCGTCAGCAGGAGCGACCAGGCATAGTACAGGACGTACCTCGGAAGAAGCAGCGGTATCAACATCATCGGCAGCAGCCACTTCCGGCGTCCAGCCGACGAGCCGAGCATCCGACCCGGAACGTACCCAAGCACCACCGAAGCCGCTGCTACAACGACTGAAAGCAACACCGAACGCAACGCTAAGGGAAAGATATTTGTTACCGACTGGACATTCGAAACCCCTTCGTCCGGGATTGTAAATAAGACCGCCATCGGTAGCGGGATAAGCACCGCCCAGACCGCCAAACCGGCCGCCGCTGTCAGCACGGTTGGCAGCGGTGCGGACCTCAACGAAGTATCTCCCCGGTAAGTCGAATGGCGTTGGGTAGTTCGTCGGCTACCTTTTCGTAATCAACCTCCAGCGGTTTGGGTATGGCGTAATCTGTGAACTCCGCCGCCAGTGAGGCGCGGACGGGCGTGTTGTGCGAATCGCTTCGGGCGAGCATCCGCTCGACCTGCTCGCTCAAGAGAAACTCCAGCAGCGCTTCAGCCTCTTCGGGGTGTGGTGCGCCCTTGATGACGGCGACTGTGTTGGGAATCACCAGCACGCCGTCGCCGCCCTGGTCGAGGTAATTCATCGCCACGGGCCAACCGTTGCGCTGTGCGGCATAGACGTCGTCGGTATCGGTCAGGCACACATCGGCCTGTCCCGTAGCAACCATGCGGACGGCTGTGCTGTTACCGTCCACCATGCGCACCTCATTGGTCTTGAGGCCTTTTAAAATTGCCGTAGCGCGCTCGCCGCCGTAGTGGGCGAACCAACTCGCCACGTCCCCGCCGGTCGTTCCGAAACGTGGATCGGCCATTACAATCCGACCTTTCCATTTTTTATCCAGCAGGTCTTCCAGGCTTTTGGGCGCATCGGCGGGTGGGACCCTCTGGGTGGAATAACCGATTACCCTCGCCCGCAGCGCAAAACCGTGCCACTGCCCCTGCCGACCGGTGAATCGGCTTGGCCACAGAACGCCGCTTCGGGAAGTGGCCAGAAGTCCCTCGCGCCCCAGGCGGATCGTATGAAAAACCTCGCTCGACCAGAACACATCCGCCGAAGGCGAGTCCTTCTCCGCGCGGAGACGCTGTACAAGCCCGACGGTCTTACCGGCTTCGGTATCGTACCGGGCCAGGACCTTGATACCGGTTTGTTTCTCGAATTCCGCGACAATCGGCTCTGCGACGGCCTGATCGACAGAACAATACAACACGACCTGCCGGCGGGTTTTATTTGTTTTGGATTTGCAGGACAGATTGGCAGCCGAGAGCAAAGCGATAAGCAGACACGCGAGAATGCTTCCGGTGGCGGATTTGACCATTACTCTTTTCCCATCTCATCCAGTTGGCCGAAGTATTTCTTCACTGATTTTTCGTACTTTCGCGGGATGCGGTTTTCGCTGACCGCCTCGGCTGCGCGGTCCTTACCGGCCTGGACTGCCTCGGAGAACTTGCGCTTCGATTCGCCTTTTATCTGCGGGCCTTTGAAATACCAACTGGCGATAATCGGTCCTTTGCCGGGTTTGTTTTTGACGCGGGTCTTTTGCAGGGATGTCTTGCCGCTGTCGTCTTCGCCCCTTTGTCCGTATCCCCGCCCCGGGCCGCCGGTTCCCTGGCCCTGATTCTGCACTGCTCCGGCAGCCCACGGACCCTTGCAGCCGATACCTTCGCATCCTTCGCAGTTACCCTCGCCCAGCGAGGCAATTGCTGCCTCAATCTCGGCCAGTGTCGCATCGGTCAGGTCCATGTCGTCCGCCATGGCGTCCAGGCCGTCGAGTTGTTCAGCAAGTTCGGCCAATTCGTCGCCCGACAACTGCCCGCCACCGCAGCATCCGGACATCGCCTCGCCGAGTTCTCCCACACGATTGCACGCCTGGCGACACGCCGAAGCCTTTTCCATCAACTTATCAATCTGCTCGTCGCTCAAACCGGCCTTCTTGAGCGCATCACGCAGGTCCTGTTCGTTCAACCTCGCCAGGTCCTTATCCGCACCAGCCTTTTCAAGTTCATCTTCCAACTGCTTGTTCTGCTGGGCAAGGTCCTTGAGTTGATCGGCCAGGTCCTTGAGTTGTTTGGCAAGGGCTGCCTTTTGCTCGGCTGACAGTTTCCCATCGGCGAGTTTCTGTTGGGCGTCCTTGATGAGTTCGGACGCCCGCTCGAAGTTGGATTTGGCCAGCGCCTGGTTCAGTTCGCGCACCAGGCCTTCCGATGTGCCGCGCAGGCGTTTGAGCATTTTTTGCATCATCCGCGCCGACTCGAACGACTTGTCGTTCTGCATCTTCTTGATCTTGTCCGACAGGTCGCCGAGTTTGCGAATTGCCTGGCGTCTTACGTCTTCGGGCTTTGCGTTGGCGGTAACGTCGGCCAGTCCGGCCAATTGCTTGGCGAGTTCCGGGTCGCCCAACTGGTTGACAGCCGATTTCACCGACCCGACCGCCTGTTTGACATCGACCTCGGCCTTGGCGAGTTGCTCTTTCCGCTGCTGCTCGGCCTGGTGCTGCTTCATATAACCGAGCAGATCAACCGTGGGCATCAGCAGGAAAATCCCGCCGGCGAGGACCCAGACAGCCGCTGCGGCGAACCAGTTTCGCCCCGGCCTGACGGGGAAATGCCCCTTGAGGTTCGCTCGCTTGGCGGCATGGTGAGCCTCGGCGACCGCTGCCCGGGCGAACGGATCGTCCTTCTCGGACAGGGCAAGGGCAGTGCTGAAACGCTCCTGGAACCCCAGATGATCGTCGGCAAGGATAGCGACGCGCATCAGAGACGGACGCCTGACAAACCAAAGCAGCCCCGTCAACGCGACAACCAGTCCCGCGAGTCCCCAGACAGCCCCGGCGGTGATGACCGCCACCGCCAAAACACGCTCGACAGCCACAGCCAGCGCCACCGCCACACCCGCCGCTATCAGCACCCACCCAAGTTGCTCCAGCAGCAGGTTCAAGCCGCATCGCAGGCGGACATTCAATAATTTCTTCTCAAACGCCGTTCGCATATGGCCACCTATAGTCTGTCCGAGTAATTCGTTTTATTTCGGTTTGCTGTGGAAACCGATAACAGATTCGGCCCACCCTTTAACCAGTTTGACACACTCAACTGCCCATTCACGGTCGAAGCGCTGCATATCTTCCGGATCAGGCGGCAAACGGTCATACCGAAATTCTGCCGCATATGGCGTCAAAT
>DAOVLS010000447.1 GCA_030631125.1 Planctomycetales bacterium | reverse complement strand
AGCCACCGGAAAGAACGTCTGGACTGTCCGGGATGTCAGCGGCGTCCATGGTCGGCCTGCCGTTACGACCGACGCGATCCTGGCGTCGGGAAAAGGAAAAATTATTCGCATATCGCTTAAGGATTTTTCCAGCACTGGCCTACCGGTCAAACACCCCGACGCGATCCTGGGTAACCTCGTCAGCGCCGGCGGCAAACTCATCGCCGCCAACGCAGCGGGCATCTCAGCCTATTTCCCCGCTGCTTCTACAAGGAATAATCAAGAATGAAACTCAAGGACAACAATACTGCTTCACTGGCCGTTCTCGTATTCGTGATGGCCGGACTGGCACCGACGCTGATGGTGCAAAGCAATGCCGCCGCTGTCGGGGCGGAGAAGGCCGGGGCCAAGCCCGTGGTCCTGATTAACGTCGATGAGGAGATAAACGGATACATCCGGCAAGCCAAAAAGTTGGTCGAGCAGAAGGACTACGCCGGCGCGATTGACATCCTCCAGACCCTTCTGGATCGGTCTGAACAGTGCTTCGTTCCAACCGAAGACCGCAACCGATTCGTTTCCCTGGCGACCAGGATCAACGAGACAATCGACCAGTTGCCGCCAGAGGGCATAAAACTGTATCGGACGCTTTACGATCCCAAGGCAGGGGCGAGTTTTCCCAAGCAGCACGCTGCTGGCAGAGAATCCTTCAAGTCTTCGGAGGCAAGGAGGAGGCGGTGCTGATGGCGAAGATTGCCGTGGCATATCACTTTACCGGCGATGCCGACAGATCGGCTGAAGCGATGAAACTGCTGGTCGGGAAGCATCCGCAGACCCGCGCGACCATCGGCGGACGGGGGCAGAACGTCGTTGCCTTTGCGCGTCGGGTCCTATCCAAGCCCCCGCCGGTTGCCGATTCTATCCGCGCCAAAGGCTGGCCCTCGCTGGCGGGGTCGCCCGATTCAACGGCGGTGATGAGTCCGGTCCGGCCCGTGCTCAGTCCGACCCCGCGCTGGGCTGTCCCCGGCGGCAAAATGAAGAACAATCCCAACATCGAGGCGGCGCTATTGGCTATTCCCGCTGCGTACGGTCGTCGTCTGGTAACGCCGGCGAACACGTCAATGAGCGGTGGGCGCGTCGTGTACCTTGCCCCGTGCGGCGTGCGGGCTACCAAGAGGCGTCAGATGGTTATGCAGACCCTGATCCACCCGATCGTCGTCGGCACGACCGTGCTATACCGCTCGTCTGACGGAATCGTCGCCTGTAGCCTGCTGACCGGCAAGGAGGTATGGAAAACACCCGTCTTCAACCTGTACCGCTCTGGCGGGACGTTGCGTTACCACGTGGTCTTTCCCGTCCCCACGTCGGTGGTCAGCAGGGGGATGTGGACGCTGACGGCAGGAGAGTCAAAGGTCTTTGCTGTGGGCAAATTTCTTCCGTACAGTACCCTTTACCTCAACCAATGGAGGCGAGGATGGACCGACAACCGTAAGAGCGACACCTCTGTGCTGGCGGCCTTCTCGATTGACGATCGGGGCAGTCTGATATGGGAAATCGGCGGGGGCAAAGGGCAGACCGACCTTCTTCGCAACGGGAAGTATCCCTGTGCGCCGACCTGCGCCGCCGGAAAAGTGTACACAATGGTCGAATACGGGCCTTCCTACCACCTCGTGTGCCTCAATGCCGAAAACGGGCGGTTGGTGTGGTTGGCGAAGGTCGGGCAGAGGCCCGTGCCGCCCGCGGCCTATGGTTGGTCCAGTATAGGTTACAGGCGAGAACGGGGCAGTCCGCCGGCAGTGGCAAATGGGCGGGTTTTTGTCACCACCAACGGCGGCGTGATGGCCACATTTGAGGCCGAGACAGGCCGGCCGATGTGGGCTTACCAGTACGACAGCACCGCCAATCGGCACTGGAGGGGTGTCAGGCCGGCAGAGCCCCCGGCCTATCCGCCCAATCCCATTGTAGTTACCAAGGGCAGGATAATCTGCCTGCCCGCCGACAGCGACAAACTACTGGCCCTGCGAACAGATACAGGACGATTGGAATGGAGCGCCGACCGGCGAGACCAGCGGGATCTCACCGCCGTGAACAGTTCACGGCTGCTGCTGTCCGGGAAGGGGCTTCGCATAATTGACGCAGCCACCGGAAAGAACGTCTGGACTGTCCGGGATGTCAGCGGCGTCCATGGTCGGCCTGCCGTTACGACCGACGCGATCCTGGCGTCGGGAAAAGGAAAAATTATTCGCATATCGCTTAAGGATT
>DAOVLS010000390.1 GCA_030631125.1 Planctomycetales bacterium | reverse complement strand
CGCAAGATCCTTGAGGCGGAGCCTGACAGGGACGCACGTCGTCGGCGGTGGGAGTTTCTCGGCTCACTTCCCGTCAAGAGCGTCCTGCCGGCGGATGAGTGCCCCGTAGGCCGGACTGTGCTGGTTCACGGTTCGCCGCGCAGGCCCGTGAACGAGTACATCTTTCCCGACGATGTTTATAATGCTCCGAACAAGATTCACGGGATGTTCGAGCGGTTCGAGAACCTTTGCCTGATAGGTCACGCCCACGTTCCGGGCGTGTTCCTTCCGACGCCCGACTTCTACAGCCCCGACGAACTCGGTGGGGTCTATGAAATGGACGACCACAAGGCTATTATTAACGTCGGTTCCGTCGGTCAGCCGAGGGACCGCGACACCCGCGCCGGTTACGTGATCCTTGAAGATCGCAGTGTGCGTTTCGTCCGTGTCGCCTATGACGTGGAGGCGACGATATCGAAGGTCCACGCCATCAGGGATCTTGACAATTATCTTGGAAATCGCCTGCGAGAAGGCAGGTAAGGGTAAAAAAAGTGAATTCTCGAAATCTCATGCTGATTGTTTTGGTGATAGTCGCCGGACCGTTAACGTTGATGTTGTATCTTCGCGGTCAGGCGGCCACGATGCCCGCTTCTGCGCCGTCGGCGTCCCAGCCGGTCGAACCGAGCGTAAAAAAACCGCCCGCACCGGCCACGGCGTCAACCGCACCGGCAAAGACAAAGGCCGGCGAAACCAAGTCGCCGACCGTAACCCAGGTCAAGTCGGCAGAAACCCCTTGGCCCGTAAAAAAGCGGCCCGTCCACGAAGTCGTTCTCGGTTCGACCGATAAAAAAACAGGCTTCAAATTTCAGGTCCAACTGACCAGTCTGGGTGCTGCCGTCAAAACGATTAAACTGACGGATTATTTCGACACGGTGTCCGACAAGCGAAGGTATGACCGGGAAAAGGACTACCAGGCATATCTGAAGGCCGTTGCCGATGATCCGAAACTCAAAGGTTTCTACACGCTTCTGCGTCCTGTCAGCGTCGGCGACCGGAAATTCTATCCGCTGGCGACGCGGCGAATCACGATTACCTACGACGAGAAGCCGATTAAGCTGATCCTTTCAGATTCGAGATGGTTGGCAGGAGAGGTGCAGACGGAGAAAAACAAAAAAGGCAAAATACAAAGCCAGAGCGTTACTTTCTCTGCCCGGATTTGCCGAGATAAAGAACCGTTTCTGCTGCTGAAAAAGACGTACACGCTCCGGACGGGTAGTTATTCGATAGACGTTCGCCTGGAGGCGGAGAACCTCCGAAAAGTCGAAAAGGTGAAGTTTTCCCTGACGCAGTTTTTGGCCACAGGCCTGTCGAAGGAGGACACCCGAAGCGACATGCGTATGCTGGCTTACGGGCAGTACGCCGAAGGCGAGGTGAAGGTTGAGACCGACTCTGCCAGGGATGTCGGCAAGATGCCCCTGGGGCTTGACAATGCCAAGGACCTGGGTAAAAGCGACGCTGCCGAACCGGTCCTTTGGGCCGGTCAGACCAACAAGTTTTTCGCAGCCCTGACGTACATCATTCCGAAAGAGTCCGGGAAACTCACCGCTCCGGCGGCCCAGGCGGCCTTTTTCGGCGCGGCGCTGGAAGAAACCAGCAAGTCGAAGACTTCTCTGGTGGGGATGAACCTCGGGCCTTATGAACTGAAACCCGGTGGAAGCACGGGCGTTCACCTCGACCTGTTCGCCGGACCAAAAAAGCGAAACCTGTTCGACGATACGCCGCTGTACCGAAACCTGGATTATAAGGCGACGCTGAAAGCCGACACGTGCTGCACGTTTTGCACCTTTCAGCCGCTGACGCTCGGAATGATGTGGCTTCTGGATTTCTTCCACGACTTTGTAACCTTCCGCAATTACGGGCTGGCGATTATGCTGCTGGTGATACTCGTGCGAATCTGCCTGCACCCGCTGATGAAGAAGCAGCAGGTCTCGATGATGCGGATGCAGAAACTCGCGCCCGAGATGGAAAAGGTCAAAAAGAAATACGCCAACGACAAGGCCAAACTGAACGCCGAGATGATGAAGTTGTATAAGACCCAGGGCGCTACGCCGCTGCTGGGATGCCTTCCGATGTTCCTCCAGATGCCGATCCTGATTGCACTGTGGACGAGCATCAACACCTCGGTGGAACTGCGGCACGCAGCCTTTCTACCGGTGTGGATTATAGACCTTGCCGCTCCGGACAAACTGATACCGTTCGGCGGCGGGGGCATTAATATCCCGCTGATCGGTTCGATGATAGGTCCGATTACGGGGTTTAACCTTCTGCCTATCCTGTTGTGCGTGGTGATGTATTTGCAGATGAAGATGAACCCGCAGATGAGCGGAGCCGCCGCCACGCCGCAGCAGCAGAGTTCTCAGACGATGATGAAGTTCATGATGCCGGGAATGATGCTGGTGTTTTTCTACAACGCCGCGTCCGGGCTTACGCTGTACTTTATGACCTCGACATTCGCCGGCCTGGTCGAGCAGTACATCATCCGCAAGCACATCCGCGAAAAGGCCGATGCCGAAGCCGCCGTTGAAACGACCGTCTCAATGCCCGGAAAACGCTTCCGAGGCCAAAAGCCCAAAAAACCCAAAGGCCCGTTCCAGGTAAAGCGGTAAGAAGGGACTTGGGATTAGGGACTCCGGGCTACGGCAGGCTCCGCCCTGGCGAGTGGGACTTGGCAGAGAGGTCGGCTTATCGTCGGAACGATTTGTGGTAATGGAGATGGTAGGCTGGGACGGAGCGAAGCGGAGTCCCACCTTTATTTCTTGGGCTTGGGGAAATATACCGACACGCCCGCTGCGTTGGCGGCGATGAGTTTGCCGCCGGCACAGATGAGGTTACCCAGGATCGCGTCGGGGTGTTTGACCGGCAGGCCAGTGCTGGAAAAATCCTTAAGCGATATGCGAATAATTTTTCCTTTTCCCGACGCCAGGATCGCGTCGGTCGTAACGGCAGGCCGACCATGGACGCCGCTGACATCCCGGACAGTCCAGACGTTCTTTCCGGTGGCT
>DAOVLS010000284.1 GCA_030631125.1 Planctomycetales bacterium | reverse complement strand
GCACAGCGTGTGCCTCATCGCGCACGCCTTGCCACGGCGTAGCGGCGTTAGCCGCGAAGCCGGGCCCCCACCCTCTTCTTTCGCGCTCACGTTTGCGCGCGCAAACCTGTAGCCGACGGAGCACCGCCGCGACGTAAGTCCCTGGCCCCCATAGAAAGATATTTTTTATTTTTTTCCATTTCCCCCCGAAAACGCGCACACGTTTGCGCGCGCAAACGTGAGCGCGGATGGAACAGTTTTCGGGGGGCAGGCCACTACTTTATCGGCCAGGCGGGGACGGCTGTGTCAATGGCAGCCATTAAGCGGATCGTCTCGCCAAGGGAAACAATGACCTTACGATAGTGCGTGATGTCGTCGTAGGAGAGTTTTCGCCCTCGGCGGTCCTTGAGCCACTTCTGGCAGACTTGGTAACCGCCGACGTGAAACTCCCAGACTTCCTCGGCCACAGGCTCGAAATACTGTTTGGCGTTAATCTGCACGCGCCCGCCGTCGGTGGGGACATATTTGGGATAGCCCTTGGCCACCGTGTCGTCGTCCTTGACCGGATACCGCACAGGCGATTTACCGAGGGCCGGCGATTCCAGCAGGTGCAGGGCAACCAGTTCAGCCCCGAGGCCACAGAGTTTAACAAACAGTTGCACGTTGGAAGTCAGAGGCAGGCGGGGAAAATCTATTTTGAGGAACTCGGCATATCGGCTTCGATAGGTGGGGCTGTGAAAAACCGCGTATATATAATGAAAAACATCCTCAGGCCCGAAAGTCGTTTTCAAATCGCCACAGCCATCCGAAACAAACTTCAAACCAAGTTTTTCTTCCATCTCGGCCACAAACTCCGGATTCAGATTAGGCCGACGATCATCCTTGCCCGCAGGCCAATACTCATCAGTCCGCCCGGCGGGATGGGAAGGATCAGGATAAATGTAAACAGGAAACAAAGTAAGCGGGGCATAAGGCTGTGAGCTAATCTCAGTCAGTTTATCAGTGCAATTTACCGTGAAATACTTATATTCGGCAAATTGCCGACAAGCAATCAAAGCCAAATTGCTACCCGCCAGCATGTGGCGCATAACAGGGAATCCCGGTGTACCTATGAACCCGCGCGTTTGCCCACTGTACCACGTCATTCTCACATCGAACGGACGATATAGAATAGGCCGTACTAAATCGTCATCATTCTTGTTAGCCGATACATCATTCTTGGCGTTTTCGATTTTCCAATCGCGGCTGTCTTTTTTTAGATTATATTTTTCCCGAAGTTCATGTTCGGATAGTTTTCGGAAGTCGTTAACTACCTTAAGTACCACATTCCGATCCCAATGGATGCTCACGCGATCTCTTTCGGTCTTAACCCCAGGGCCCGAAGTGGTGAATATCTCTTTAATCCTCCACGTACCCGAGTACTCTTTAAGAAGACGAAAATCTTTAGGCACGAAGAAGAAGTGTTCAGATGTCGGTTGAAGTTTGGTCCATTGAGTTGTGTCAACGGCGTTGTCGTTCAGGGTTTTGTATTTGGCGTCTCGAAGGCCCCACAGTTCCGCGTGGTGGACCGTGGCTGGGCCGGATTTGCCCGGTTCTTTGACGAAAATGCCGATTGCTACACCCTGTTGGATGTCGAATACATTCTTATCTTTTGAGCCGTCGGGGGATTCTTCCTTCTTCTTGCTGCTGCCGTGGAGGTCGAGGATGTAGATGTCCGTGAAGGTCTCCATTAACGATTGGCGCATACGGCGGTGCGTGATGCCGTCGATGTAGGTATTGTTGGTAATTAAGGTCAGGATTCCAGCGCCGGTCTGCTCGATCCGCCACTGCCCGAAACGAATGAACTTAATGAAGTCGTCGTCGATGTTGAGTTTCTTTTCGTGAAGGTCTTTTTTGTAGTCTTTTAGCAAATTGAGAATCCATTTGCCCTTGTTCATCATTCCGAAATTTGAATACGGCGGATTTCCCATAACGACCATAATTGGCATATCGCGTTTTATTTCAGCGGCGGCTTCTGCCTCGTCGGAGAGGGCGCGCAACGGGCCGTAGAGGGTTGTGATTTTTTTCTCTGCCTCTTCCAGCGTGTTGGTCAGATAGACGCCGAGGCGTTCATCACCGGCGAAGTCGTAGGCCCAATTCTTGCGCTGTGCGTCGGAAAGGTCGTGTCCTGCCAGTTGCATGGCGAGTTTGAAGTGGGCCACCGCGTAGGGGGCCATGAGAAGTTCAAAGCCGAAAAGTCTCGGCAGGAGATGCTTTCGGACGTACCCGTTCCACAGCCCTGCGTTTCCGGCGGACATAAACTGCTCGCGTATATGGTCCACAACGGTATAGAGGAATGTTCCCGTTCCGCAGGCAGGGTCGAGTATCAGTACGCGGGGGGCAGTTTCGGTAACGGAGGTTCGCTTTCCGGCGCTGTCGGTTTCGCCTTGCCGCTCGTAAGTTATGGTCGCTTCATCGGCCAGTCCACCGGGGCATCCGAAGCGGTCCTTAAGCAGATGGTCCACGCTGCGAACGATGTATCCGACCACCGGTTCGGGCGTGTAGTACACGCCGCGCGCTTCCCGAAGGGCAGGATCGTATTCAGCCAGGAAGGTCTCGTAAAAGTGGACGATCGGGTCCTGTCTGCGCGTGCGTTTCCCAAAATCGAGCAGGACGGCGTGGATGTCGGCATCGTCCAGCAGTTGCACCAGGTCATCGACGATTGGGGCGTAGGGTTCATCGTCCAGGTCAGCGCCGGTTATCGTTTCAAACAGGTGGCGAAGGAATGGATTGGTCTTCGGAATTTCCCCGGCCGCTCCGAGGCGGACAAACGGTTTGCCGGCCGGATGATTGCAACATGCGGCGAACAGGCCGTAGGCCAGTGTCTGGGCGAACATGTCGGCGAATTCGGCAGTCTTTTCATCCTGGGCGATATCGGGAATCAGCACCTTCGCCAGTGCTTCCCGCAGGTCCTTGAGAAGGTCTGATGCCTCGTTATTCGCGAAAGTCTCGACGACGATGTCGCGGATCATGTGCGTCAGGCGGGACATGCGGACGGCAAGGTCTTTCGGGCGGGAGATCGGCAGGGGCGCGTGGGCGAGGAAGTCGCTCATCAGTTGCTCGACTTCGGCCGGTCCGTCTTTGAGCAGTTTAATCTTTCCCGCTCTGTCAACCCGTCCCAGGCGGGCTTCGGTGCGTCTGCTACCGTCAACGTACCAGCGAAACTCGATATAGTCGGTAAGAATGAGGTTGCCAAGCCCCCGGAAGTAGCGCTGAAGTTGCTCGTCTTTTTCTTTCTCGTCAAGGTTGATACCTATGTCCTTGCATTCGACATAGCCGAGGATGCGTTGTCGGCGTTTGACGACGAAGTCCGGCGCACCGCAGTCGATTTGCTTCGGTTCATTAGTGGCCGTGATCAGCCCGGGCGCAGATTCCAGCAGGGCTTTCAAGGCTGGGCGGTGGGTGTGTTCAGTCGCATTGCCGTCAGCGAGGTTCTTTCGGACTGCTTTCAGATAGGTAGTAAAGTCCATAGATTGCAATTATTAGGGGAATGCGCCTCGCTCGCCAGTGTTATTCTAATTTCTGGCTGTAACCAGCGTGTTAGATGTACTACTTATTCGTCGCGTTTGAGGGATTTTCTGCTGACTTTTATGTCGAGGACCGGTGTGCCGTCGATGGCGTCCAGGCTGCGGACGATTAGGGTCGTGCCTCGGACCTCGATTAGTTCCACGTCGGTAACGGCTATGGGCGTGAGGCGGTCTGGCGTGCGTGAGGCGAACGGGCCTACCTCTTTGCCGTCCCAGCCGCGATTAAAAGCGGTTTTCACCGGCCTGGCCTGGTGCAAATGCCAGATAATCGTCAGGTGCGTCTCGTCGGCCAAGGCCTTCATAAACCGCCCCTGGCCGGGATGTAAACGAATCTCGGAAACGTCGCTTCCGCTGGTTCCAAATCCGCTTTTGGGGCGTTTCTTATCGTTGACGACAATGCCGATTGGCCGGATTGTTATCGGCCCAACATCGCCGCAGAGGCATTTGAAGCAAACGCCCTGGCCGTTGATGATTCTTATCTCGTCGGCGTCGCAGTTCCGGCCACATTCGCTGCATCTTTCCTGATTGTTGTTCTTCTCGGACATTGTTGCCTCTGGAGCATTATAGACAGTAGGCTGGGACGGAGCGAAGCGCAGTCCCACCTTTATTTCGATAAAGAGAATATTGAATATTGAACAGAGAATTTTGAATGACGAAGTAAAAAAACATCTCTCATAGGCGTGTTGTTTCTTTTACTTCGAAATTCGACATTCTCTGTTCAATATTCAATATTCTCTTTATCGAAATAAAGGTGGGACTGCGCTTCGCTTCG
>DAOVLS010000200.1 GCA_030631125.1 Planctomycetales bacterium | reverse complement strand
GCCCGCTGCTGACGGCATTGCGGCAGTAGGGTTCGACGAAAGGCTGATAATCCGCGACGGAATCCACCTGCCAGACAATGCTGTCGCCGCTCATCAGCCCCTTCAGCAACCGGTCCAGACCGACAAGCCCCGTGCTCAATTGCGATTCAATTTGTGCCATAAAAAGATAATACTCCATCCGAACGCGTAACTTGTAAAATACTTGTGCGGATGGAACTTGTGCGAGGGATAAAAGCGGTTATACTGCCGCGCTTTGCTGTTTGCCGACCTACCTGTCGGCAGGAAGGCAAGAGTCAGATATTTTGGCAAGGAGTACCGAAAATGGTAGGCAACTTTGTTGACAGCATCATGGAAACGGTCGAGGCCCGTAACGGCGGGGATGTGGAGTTTCACCAGGCGGTGCAGGAGGTGGTCGAGTCCATCGCGCCGGTCATCGAAAAACACCCGGAATTCGCCGCCGCAGGTATCGTCCGGCGTGTAGTCGAGCCGGAGAGGCAAATCATCTTCCGCGTACCGTGGATGGACGATAACGGACAGGTCCACGTCAATCGCGGTTTTCGCGTCGAATTCAACAGCGCCATAGGCCCGTACAAGGGCGGTCTGCGGTTCCACCCGTCGGTCAACGTCGGGATCATCAAGTTCCTCGGGTTCGAGCAGATATTCAAGAACGCCCTGACCGGAACGCCTATCGGCGGGGGCAAGGGCGGAGCCGATTTCAGCCCCAAAGGCAAAAGCAACAACGAGGTGATGCGATTCTGCCAATCATTTATGAGCGAGTTGTTCCGCCACGTCGGGCCTGACACCGACGTGCCGGCCGGCGACATCGGAGTCGGCGGCCGCGAAATCGGATACCTGTTCGGTCAGTACAAGAAACTCACAAACACCTTCGTCGGCGTCCTGACCGGCAAGGGGCCGGGCTGGGGCGGCTCGCTGGTGCGGACCGAAGCCACCGGATACGGGCTGGTGTATTTCGTTACACGAATGCTCGAAGCACGCGGCAAGGACTGGAAAGGTCAGAGGGTCGTAATCTCCGGCTCCGGTAACGTCGCTATCTACGCCACGCAGAAAGTCCAGCAACTCGGCGGAATCGTCATCGCGCTTTCCGACAGTAACGGATACCTCGTCGATAACGACGGGATCAAACTCGACACCGTCAGGCAGATTAAGGAAGTCCGCCGCGGTCGGATTAAGGAATATGTCGAAGAGCACCCGTCGGCCGAGTTCCATGAAGGATGGGAAGGCATCTGGAGCATCCCGTGCGACGTAGCCTTGCCGTCGGCGACGCAAAACGAGATAGACGAGAACGCCGCCAAGGCGCTGGTATCCAACGGATGTATCGCCGTCGGCGAGGGCGCGAACATGCCGTCCACGCCCGAAGCCGTGAAGGTCTTCCTCGACGGCGGGGTATCCTTCGGTCCGGCCAAGGCAGCCAACGCCGGCGGGGTCGCCACCAGCGCACTGGAGATGAGCCAGAACTCGATGCGAATGAGTTGGTCCTTCGACGAGGTTGACAAACGCCTCCAGGGGATTATGGACAGCATCTACACCCAGTGCGTCGAGGCTGCTGACGCCTACGGCTGCAGCGGAAACCTTGTCGCCGGCGCTAACATCGCCGGGTTCCTCAAGGTCGCCAGGGCAATGATGGCACAGGGCGTGGTCTGATAATCACAATCCTGCTATCTTTTTTCAGCGCCGTAATGTCTGAACAGTTCAAACAACAAGTGTACGAACAGGCCTGGCACGCGGATGTGCCTTATGATGAAAAAGAGGCCGTCCGTCTGATTAAGGCCTGCGAGTCGGTCCGCCGGCACGCCGAGGAACTAAAGCCGGAACGCCGGTACGACCTTCTTGACGTCGGTTGCGGCGTCGGCCCGTTGCGGAAGTGGCTCCCGGCAGACGAATTCAATATCACCGGTCTGGAAATCAGCGAGGCCGCCGCCGCAGTGGCCCGGAAAAATTACGACGCCTGCGAAGTCGCCGACGTCGAAACCCCCTGGCCTGTCGAGCCGGAAAGTTTCGACGGCCTCCACGCCGGCGCAATACTGGAGCACGTCCCCGACTGGCACGCACCGCTGAACCATGCTAACACCGCCCTTCGCGACGGAGGGCTGATTGTCATCGCCGTGCCGAACCTGCGATACTGGAAAGAGATTCGCAGACTCGTCCGAGGCCGGCAACCGCACTGGTTGACCGACATGCAGCACCTGCACGGATACACGCCGAAATTCCTAAAGACGCTGGTATCGTTACACGGTTTCGAGGTTGTCGGAATCGAGGCCGACCGCGTGAACCTGCCGCTGATGCCCCGTCGGAACCGATGGATCGAGCGGCGATTCGCGGGTATCGGGTCGGTGCTGATTCTCTCTGCCAGGCTGGTCCGCAGGGTCCGCGTCGAAGACGATTCCAGAGCAGACCAGTTCGCCAATCACAAGCCCGTCTCGCTGAGGTCAATCGAAATCATGCCCGATTAAGCCGGTCGCGCCGAAACAGTCCACAGACCAAACATGCGATGTATATCGGATATGTCTTGAGATTGGCGGGATTATAACGAATGGCCTTTCCGAGAAATCGCCGACCCTGGCGGCATTGACCCTGCTTGAAGAGGATTTTGCCCGCGCTGTAATGGACTCGTGAGATTCGGCGAAGTGCTTCTTTACGGTTCAGAAGAGCCGCTCCGCCCCGCTCGAAATAGAACCGCTCCAGCATGGCCGCCTTGATTTGGCGTCCCCGGGCGCGATTCGAGCGTGTCAACGACTTTTCATGCCACCGCCGCTGCGCCAGAGGTTCGTCGATCAGGCCGAACTCAAAGGACGTCGAGACGCGAAGCCAGAACTCGTGCCCCACGCAGACCGGAAGCGATTCGTCGAAACCGCCGCACCGCTCGATTACCCGCTTATGAAAAACCGCCGCCGGGTCATGGATGAAGATGCTCTTGAACAATTTTCGCGTCAGTTGCCCGGCGAAGCACGGCTTGGAGTGACCTTTCATCGGCTCGCCGTCGAGTCTGATCGGCTGCATCGGCGTATAAACGATGCTGATGCCTTCGTGTCCGGAGAGGTAGTCCATGCAGCGGGCGAGTTTTTCCGGTAACCAGAGGTCGTCGGCGTCCAGCAGCGCAATCCACTCGCCCTTCATCTCGGCGATACCGCGATTGCGAGCGGCAGCCAGGCCCTTATGCTCCGCAAAGATGGGTTTTATCTCCGGCCAATCCGCAGCGAGTTCCCGAATGACCTCCGGCGTATCGTCGGTCGAACCGTCATCGACGATAATGACTTCCAGGTCCTGATACGTCTGTCGGCGTACCGAATCGACGGCATCGCGCAGCATTTCGCCACAATTGTATGCCGGGATGATGACGCTGACAGTAGGCCCAGCCATAGGATACGCCTTCGTCTATTACAGTGTGATTGTCCGGATTTCGTTCTGCACGATAAAGTAAAGTACGCCGTTGTGAATCTGAAGGAACCTGTGTCCGTGCCAATCGCCCATCGGAGCAATCGGCTTGAATGAAACATGCGAATCCTCCAGCATAAGGGTGCAGACGTGCTCGCCGTAGGAGGCATAGATTTTCCCGTCAGGCCCGACGACTACATCGACAAGACTGTCGGAAATCTCGTTCAGGTATTCGATAGAGCCGTCGGCGGGGTTCCATACAAACAGCGTTCCGGTCCACAGGTGCCAGGTGAATTCGACCTTTCCTTCCAGGCCGAGGATCGCCCCGGACGGCAGCATCGCCAGCAATCGGGTGATCCTGGTTCCGTCGTGGACAACCTGTTGTCGGTCGATGGTCAGTTTTTCGGTATCGAACGCCACAAGTTGTGCGGTCCGTTCTGTCGCTGGGGTCGAGTCGCCGTCGGCATAGACTTCGGTGGCGAAATATATCCGGTTTTCGGCGGGATTAATCAGAAGTCTGTTGGGTGTCTGGTTGGGGACGATATTTCGCCAGACGCGAATCTCACCGGTCTGCGGGTCGATGCGGGACAGCGCCCCGCCCAGGTGTCCGTACTCGGCGCTCGAAGTTAACCAAAGAAACCGCCCGTCATGAACCATCGCCTTAGGCCTCATCTGTTCGTGCCCGACTGTCGCCAGGGCGCGGGGGTTCTCAGGCCAGGACGCCGGGGCATTGGGGTCAAAGGCCGTTACAGTGCAAGTGGTGTAACTGGCCATTATCAGCCTTTCGGTGGCTTCGTCCCAGACGATGCAGTTTATCTGCCCGCCGCCGGGAGCCGCCCTGCCAAGGTCGCCGCCTTTGCCGGTTTCAAGGTCGATGTCCCAGAATCGCTGATTGATATAGGGGCTACCGAAGATGCGCCCTGCCTGCGGAACGACGCACATCATTTCGGTGTCCATCGGGCCTGATGAGTCGAGTTGGCTCTCGAAGATTTTCCCGGTTTGCGTGTCGTATCGCAGGTATCGCCCGCCTGTGTCCAGTGCGCAGACGTACCGGTCGGCCAGGGCGTGGAGCATCGCCGGGGCATCGCCGACGAAACTTTCCCGCACGCTCTTCCACTGCGAACCGTCGTCAGCAGGGTCGATGCGATACAGGTCGCCGCCGGGCCAGAACAGGCTGAAGATTTCGCCGTCAATCAAGCAGCATGCATGCCTGGCTAAATGATGACCTGATTCGGCGTCTCCCGGCGGCCCGATGCGGCGCAATAACTCGAACGACGGATACCGCAGGACGAGAATTTCATTGCCGGTTACGACTGCAAGGCGCTCGTCGTCCAGGAACGCCAACCACTGCGTATAACTTTGGCCGACAAGCACTTCGGGCGTATGGGACTGCGCTTCGAGAATTTCCGGATCGAGAAGTACCAGCCTGGCCTGAGGGACGTTGAGTCCCAGAAGAATCTTCCCGTCGGGACATTCCAGAACGTTGTGGGCGTAGTGGGCAGGAGATTCCGACGAATCCAGCGGGCGGAAGGTCTTTAGCAGTTTCCGCTCCCGCCAGTCATAGACGCACGCCTCGCCCGGCGAAGCCGACCATACCGCCAACGAATCGGTAACGCACCCGCCCCAGGTAATATTGTTCATCTCACCGCTGACGAGCACTTCGAAGCGGTCGGCGCGCGGGTCATAGGCAACTAACGAGCCTTCCGCGCAACCGAGGTACAAAAACCCGTCGGACGCCGGCCTGAGCATGTACGCACCACCGATACCCTCGGGAAGACAGCGACAGAAATTCTCGCCCGTCTCCGGGTCGAAGATATAAATCCGCCCACCGTTCCCCCCGCCGTAGATGCTGGAGGCCGGGTGCGCGGGGCCATGGATGTCAATCTCGGCGATTTCGGTGTTAACGAAAGGCAGGCGCGTATCGGGGATTTG
>DAOVLS010000062.1 GCA_030631125.1 Planctomycetales bacterium | reverse complement strand
GCCCCATCAGCCAGGGCCAGACCGTCCCCTGGTGATACGCCAGGTCGCGCGATTCGGGGCCTCCGGCGTATCGGCCCCGATAGGCGGGGTCTGCGGGCGAAAGCGTTCGCAGGCCGACGGGCGTCAGCAGTTCGACGCGGACGACCTCGACAATCGACCGCTGCTTGGCCGGCGGCAGGAGGCAGTGCGGGCCTGCGACGGCCAATATCTGGTTGGGGCGGATCGAGGCGTCCTTACCGTCGGCGTTGACGCAATCGTAGAGGCATCCGGCGTCTTCGTTCCAGAATGTCTGCTCGAAGGCCGACGCGGCGCGGTCGGCCAGGGCCGACCAGAGCAGCACATGCTCCGGCTGGTCGCAGCGTTCGGCTGCGATTCGCAGCGCCTCGTGCCAGAGGGCGTTAATCTCGACGCACTTGCCCCATCGCGGCGTAACGGCCCGGCCGGCGACTTTCGCGTCCATCCACGTCAGTTGCGTTTGAGCGTCCCCGCCCGTCAGCAATCCGTCGGTGCACGCCCGGATGCCGAAGCGAGTCCCGCCCTGATAGGCCCGGAGAATCTTATCGACGGCGCCGCCCAGTTTGTCGCCCCAGGCGGTCTCGTCGCCGGTGGCGCGGACGTAGCGGTCGGCGGCGATGATGAACCACAGCGATGCGTCGATACTGTTGAAGCCGGGCAGACCGCCGTGCTCGTCGAAACAGTTGGGGATCATCCCATCATCGACCGCATCTGCGAATGTCGCCAGCACGCCGAGGGCCGATTCGTATCGCTTCGTCTCCAACGCCAGACCAGCCAGGGCGATCATTGCGTCCCTGCCCCAATCGGCGAACCAGTGATAACCGGCGAGGATGGTATTGCCCGAACGGGCGAGCGTCTCGCCCCGCGAGACGATGAATACATCGCCGGCAGCGGCAAGCCGGCGCGTGGTCTCGTCGGCGTCGGACCCGACGGCCTCGACGACCCGCACCAATCTGCGACGCTTACTCTCGACAGCGTCGTCGAAATCGACTTCTTCGATTCCGTCCAGACAGGCCGTCAACTGCACCGTTCCGCCCTCCGCCAGGCCGGCGCTGAAGAAGCCCGGAGTGTAAAGGTCCTCGAAGCCTTCCTGCCCGCGGGCGATGTCGACACGGTAGCGAAAACGATACCACCACTGAGGGTCGGGATGAAACTGACCGGGCAAGGCAACCGCCGGACCGGCGGAACTGCTGACGGAAATGCGCACCACGTCGAAATCGCTCCGGGGGTCCTCGACGTGGATACCGTCGGAATAGTGAAGGTAGGTCATCTGGCGCGAATCGTCCGCCCGGCGGAGGCTGTGATAGTCCCGCAGGGAAACAAAAGGCCTGATGCGCAGTATTCCGCCCGGACCGGAAAGCAGCGAATACCGAACGGCTACAACGTTAGCCGACTCGGCAAGGATGATCTCCTTGAGCACCTCGGACTCGCCGCAGCGGTAAAGGAACGTCGCAGCCAGGTCGTCGCGAAACTCGATAAGGTTCGCCCGCCCGTCGGGCGAAATCGACCCCTCGAACTCGAATGTCGCCATCTCGAACGTCTTATCGCCGGAGAGGACCAATTGGTCCGCCAGGCAGTTCAGCGCGACGATTCTTCCGACGGGCGGAGCCGTCGCCGCCACCAACAGCCCGTGATACCGCCGAGTGTTGACGCCGGCGATCGTCGAAGAGGCGTACGCGCCGAGTTTATTGGCTATAAGCCACTCCCGTCCCAGCAGGCTCTCGACCTCACCCCCGCGGCAGTCAATGACAATCGGCGGCGGAACCGTTTCTTGAAATACGCCAGCCATGCAATTATCATACCAACTTCCCTAAACAGGAGACTATTGAAAATGTACGCACAGATCAGTTATTGGGCGTTCGAGGACGGCTTGAGCGGCAGGCGCAGTGTTTCCGAGGCGATGAGGCTGGCGAAGCAGGCCGGCTTTGACGGCATCGAACTGGCAGTAAGCCCGGCGGGCGACCTGACACCGAACACCTCCGCCGCCAAGTGCAAACAGATTGCCGCCGAGGCCAAGGAAATCGGCATAAAGATCGGCTCGGTCGCAAGCGGGCTTCTGTGGGAAGCCAACCCCGCCTCCGCCTCCAAGCGCGTGCGAGACAAGGCGCTGGCCACAACAAAGAAATGCCTGCGCGTTACCGCCGACCTCGGCGCAAAGCACCTGCTCGTGCTGCCCGGGCACGTCGATGTGTTCTTCCTGCCCGATGCGGAAGTCGTGCCCTACGACGACTGCTACAAGCGGGCGCTGACCTTCTGCAAGGCCGTCGGGCGGACCGCCGAAAAACTCGGCGTCTATGCCTGCCTCGAAAACGTCTGGAACAGGTTCCTCGCAAGCCCGCTGGAGTTCAGGCAATTCATCAAGGACGTCGGAAATCCGCGCGTAGCGGCCTACTTCGACGTGGGCAACGTCTGGAACTTCGGCTATCCGCAGCACTGGATAAAAATCCTGGGCCGGAGGATCAAGCGCGTGCACGTTAAGGATTTTAAGCGGTCCGTCGGGACCGCAGAGGGGTTTTGCAACCTCGGCGACGGCGACGTCCCGCTGGATGAGAGCCTGAAAATTCTGGCCCGCCTGGGCTACAACGGACCGGTTACCGCGGAAGTCGGTATCGGCCCGAACGACAAAAATGAAGCGGCCTTCCTTCGCAAGACCGCCAAACGCCTGAAAAAGATTCTTCCATAAACACCAATGAATGAAAGGGATAATACATTGACTGTAAAAGTTGGACTTGTCGGGCTTGGCATGATGGGCGGGGCGCATTTTGCCGCCTACAGAGACGAGGTGGACACTGCTGAAGTTGTCGCCGTCTGCGACGCCCACGCCGAGCGGCTGGCGCCCGGCGGCGACGCCGTCGAAGGTAACATTGACACGGGCGCCGGCGACCGGATGAACCTCAGCGGCATCGGGACCTACACCGAGATCGACCGGTTGCTGGCCGAACCGGACATCGACATGGTGGACCTGTGCCTGCCGACGCACCTGCACGCGCCAATGACGATCAAGGCCCTTGCCGCCGGTAAGCACGTCTTCTGCGAGAAGCCCATGGCCCTGACGAGCGACGATGCGAACGAGATGATTGTCGCGGCAGAAGAGGCCGGCAAGATGCTGATGATAGGACACTGCCTGCGCTTCTGGCCGGAATACGTCATGATTAAGGAGATGATAGACTCCGGCAAGTACGGCAAGGTCCTCAGCGCGGTGCTCAGGCGGGTCAGCCCTACTCCTACCTGGTCGGCGGACGGGTGGTTGCTTCGGGCCGGCCGGAGCGGACTGGCCGCCATTGACCTGCACGTCCACGACGTTGATACGCTCCAGTGGTTCTTCGGCGCGCCGAATGCGGTGTCCGCCGGCGGCGTGAGACACGAAGACGGCGGCGTAGGCCACATCGTCGCGCAATACGACTATGACGGCGGACCGATGGTCGTAGCCGAAGGCGGATGGGATTTCCCGCCGGAGTTCCCGTTCAGCATGAGCGCGGTGGTTATGTTTGAAAAGGCGACCGTGGAGTTCGACTCCCGCCAGTCGCCGGCGCTGACGGTTTATCCGGCCGAGGGCGGAAAGCAGACCCCACAGGTCCCGACCGCCAACGCATATGCCGAGGAACTGAAGTATTTCGCCGATTGCATCACGAGCGGCAGCAAACCCGACCGTGTCCCGCCGTCCGAGTCGGCAAATGCCGTCGCCATCGTCGAAGCCGAAATCGAATCAGCCAAATCCGGCGGGAAAATAGTGAAGGTGGCGTAGGCTACGCGGGCAGCCGGTTGCGGATTGAGTCGAGGATGTTCATGTAATTGATGTAGGAATCGTACGGCGACTGGTAGGGATTGAAGTACTTATGCACGTCGCCGTCGGCGAAATACTTGGTGCACATGTAATAGAAATGGTCGGAGGTTTGCAATTTCCGCCAGTCTTCCAGCAAGGCCTCGTCGCCGCTGCCGCGGACCTCGTCGGTAATGGCGTAAGTCTCGTACAATGCGTTTGCCTGCATGGAATTGCCCAGCCAGGCGGAAATGTCGCGCTCGGTGTCGGCCCATGAGATCATGTGCGGGATGTCCAGTTCGCCCTCGGCGGGATAGCGTTCGGCTGCCTCTGATACGGTCAGGAAATCGTTCTTTTGGGTTCCTATGATACTTGCCGGAAGGGCGCGGAGGAAATCGAAGATTCCGGTGTCGTCCCACTGGTGCTCGCCGAAGGTCTCGTAATCCATAAACAGGTTGCAGACGTACCCGTTGCCGTTAATCTGGTCCACCCACCCGGCGAATTTTTCTACCGTCAGCGGCCACTCCGCCCACGCACGGTCGCCGAAGCGGAATGCGATGTCGTCGCTGAGGCGGTAGTTCTTCAGCATCAGGCGCAGGCGCTCGCAATTCGGCGGGCGATAGATGAAGTTTGGGCTGCGGTGTCCAAGGACGTGATCGGCGCCCTCGGTCAGGGCGATGTCGAAGCCCATCTCCTCGACGACCTCGGCTACGTCGTTGTTGTAGGTCAGTTCGGTGTTGCGGAAGGCGCGAGGTTCCTGGCCGAAGAGTTCGGTAATCACCCGCCGGTGCTTTTCGACCTGGTCGATGAACTCATCCCGCCGGTACAGGAACGCCAGCGTGTGATAGTAGGTTTCGGCGATGAATTCGACGCATCCGGTTTGGGCAAGTTCGACGAAACTGTCCAGCACCTCCGGGCAGTACTGTCGGAACTGCTCGATTGCCATTCCCGTAACGGAGTAATTCACGCGGAAGCGTCCGTCGTGAGCGTTGATCAACTCGGTAATCAGGGCATTGGTCGGCAGATAGCATTTCGACGCAACCTTCCGGCAGATTTCGGCATTGGATTGATCGTCGAAATAATCCGTGCCGCTGTCGAAGATGCTGTACCGTCGCAAGCGGTACGGCTGATGAACCTGGAAATAGAAAACTACCGATGCCATTGAAAGACCCTATTTTCTCCGCCCGGCGGATTGTTTTTTTTTCGCCTGGATAAGTTCCTTGTATATCTTTTTACATTTTTTGGCTGAATCCTTCCAGGAGAGTTTTCGCAGTTCTATTTGTCCCTGCTGGCGGAGGACTCTCTGGAGCGGAGGATGTCGCAGGACCGCGACGATCTTGTTGGCCATATCGTCGATGTCCCAGAAATCCACCTTCAGGACGTGCGTGAGGACCTCCGAGACGCCGGACTGGTTGGAGATTATCACGGGGACGTTATGGCTTATCGCCTCCAGCGGAGCGATGCCGAACGGTTCGGAGACCGACGGCATGACGTACAGGTCGGCCATGCGGAATATCCGCCCGACGTCGTCGCCTCGCAGAAAGCCCGTAAAGGCGACGTGTTTTCCGATACCCAGTTCGGCGGCAAGCGAAACGGACTGGCTGATGAGGTCCCCGCTTCCGGCGATAACGAAGCGGACCTTCTTGAATTTTCCCAGCACCTTCTTGGCCGCCTGGAGGAAGTACTCCGGGCCTTTCTGCATGGTAATTCGCCCGAGGAACAGGACGATTTTTTCATCGCGTGCGATGGGGTCGGTTCCGACGGCTTTTCCGTCCGGAAGGTCCACTGCGTTATAGACCACCTCGACCTTTTCGGGATTCACGCCGTAGCGGTTCAGCGCGATTCCGCGAGTGAGGTAACTGACGCAGATGACCTTATCGGCGCCGTGCATACCGACCCGCTCGATGTCGTAAATCTGCTGATGTATGTTTTCGCCGGAGCGGTCGAACTCGGTGGAGTGGAGGTGGACCACCAGCGGCCTGCCGGAATGCGCCGCGACCGCCAGACCGGCAGGATAAGTCATCCAGTCGTGGGCGTGGATTACGTCGAAGGTTTCGGCCCACGAAAGTTCGACAGCCAGTGATGCATACCTCTGCACCTGTCCCATCAGGTCCCCGTCGTAGCCGACCGCCTCGCCTGCCGCCGGAGGAGCGCCGACCGCCCCACCCGCCGGAGGAGCGCCGACGGGCATGACATCTCCCATAGGCCCGCCAGGCAAGCGCATCTGTTCCAACATCTCCATCGTATCGGCAAAGCCTTCCGGTGTCGCGTATGGCTGGAGAAACGCCGGAAGAACGTGCATCGTTACGCCGCGAAACGCCGTTTTGTTCCTCCCCGCACACTCGCCTGCACCGGTCGCCAGGTTCGCCGGCGTTCTGAAGGTAACATGCCTGCCGGCATCCTGAGGAAGCGACACCGGAAGGACAAAATCCACCTTCACGCCGGCAGAATCCAACCCGCGCGTCAGCCCGTAACAGGCTGTGCCCAGTCCGCCGCTGATGTAAGGCGGAAATTCCCAACCAAGCATAAGGACTTTCATGGTTTACGCTCTTCGACGAGTATAGACCGACCCTTACCGCAGAATAAACCGTTATATCGGCAAAAGTCAAACACGAATTGTGGTAATTCTTTTAATTATCCAAACGGCTCCAACCAACCGAAAATCTCCAGAAGTGTAACAAGCGATGCAATTGCCGCTATCGCCAGCCAGAACATCCAGTTCATCAGAAGCGTCTTCGTTACATACAGCCCGCCGCGAACGTACCATTTCCGGCTACTGCGCCAGTCCTGTCCGTCCAGGAATATCCATTCTTTGCAATGCGGACACTGCTGGGTCTGGTCGTGAACGAGTTCCTCGCAAGCCGGACAGTGCATAAGCGTCAGCGGCGAGTCTTCATCACCTTCGACGAGGTCGGCTTCATCGGGAAATTCTTTCTCATTCAGCGGTTTGTCGCTTTGGCGAAACACACCCTTATCATATTGTAAATCGCCCCCGAAAGCGATTGGGAAAAGATGGTAGTCCGTGGTCAGTCGTCGTACAGTCCGCGACGGGCATTGCGTCGGATAGTCAGCAGTTCCAATACCATTCGCATCGAATCGCGGAACAGGCGGACGCGCGAGTCCGGGTCAGAGTTCCATGTAATCGGAACCTCCAGGATGCGACAACCCCGGTCCCTGGCGATTCGGAGCACTTCGACGTCGAAGGCCATTCCGTCGAGTCTCTGGCGCCTGAAGACATCTTCGGCTACGGCGGCACGGAAGCACTTGAATCCACACTGCGTATCTCTCAGCCCCGGCAGCGCCAGCAGGCGAACGATTGCATTGAAAATTCTTCCGATCCGCCGGCGCGATGCCGGCTGGGTAACGACCGAACCCGGCGCTTCGCGCGAGCCGATTGCGATATCGAAATCCTCCAGCAGCGGCGGAAGAAACCGATTGACCTCGGCGATTGGCATGGACAGGTCGGCGTCGCAGAGGAAGCGGTACTGTCCCCTCGCTTCCAGCATTCCGCGTCGGACGGCCAAGCCCTTGCCTCGCATATCCTCACGCAACACACGTAGTGACGGATGTCTGCTCGCAAATGACTGAGCAACTTCAAAGGTTCGGTCCTCGCTGCCGTTCTCGACTACCAGCACCTCGGCCAAGTAAGCCTGGGCGTTCAGGAAGGCGAATACCTCCTCCAGCGTCCCCGGCAGGCGGGCCTCTTCGTTATGGGCAGGTATCACAATCGACAGCAAAGGCGAATCCGCCCCGCCGCCGGAAGAAATCCCATCCGGTTGCTGTGATTGGTTCATTGTATCCATATCTCGCTGCCGGTACTTCGTAACATAAAACGACATATTCATGCCGTGTTAAATTATCAACATTCTTGCGAAGCGGCAAGCCGCACGGCTTGCCGCTTCGCAATGACGCTACCCATTAATCAAGTTAATCAAGGTGTTACAAAGTACTACTCCGCCGTGGACTTCCGCCGCTCAACGCTCAACGAACGCGGTAGAATCTCCTGAAACCCACCGACGGCGTGACGGGTCTCGAAGCGCGAGACCATGTCGTTCAGCGCCATCCACTCCATAGGTTCACAATCCATCCTTCCCCAGCCATACGGTTCCAAATTTACGAATACCCGCTTATCCTGCTTGAAGAATCCCTCGACACGTTGTGCGAGGTTGTCTCCGGTCCATCCGAAACCGGTGGGAACGGCGATCCAGTCCGGTCTAAGCCCCGTACGCTGAAGATAGATACCTATGGCGCTTCCGGGCCCGGGGAAAACAGCGGAGTTGTCGGGAAGGGTTTGCATCTGTTCGAACATCTGCTTCTGATAATCGCTGTAATAGAAACACGGAACAAGGAAACGTGTGTAGGCGACTTTCATGATCGTTCCGGAGACCATCAGGACGATCACCCCCGCCGCAACAGCGGTCATCCTGCCCGAAAGTGAACACTTTTGACCAATCCAGGCAAAGGTCGCTTCAGCACAGACAGCGGCGATCGGTGCGGCCATCCACGCCAGCGGGAGCATCAGTCGATAATTGAAGGACAGGCTCGGATTGTACCAGGTCGCCAGCACGTACGGGAGCATAGCAATACCGAGCCATTTCGCGCGACGAAACAGAGGTTTTCGGTCGCTGTCCGTTTGGGGAACCTTCCCTCTCGGCGTTCGGCGCAGCACATGAGCCAGGAACGCAAGTCCCGCCAGAGGCGCCGCCAGCAGGAAATGTGTTCCCAGGTATTTGATGTTCAACCATCCGCGAAAACCGAACGTCTCGCGCTCGGTGTGCATATATTGGGAATAGTTGCTGAAATTCGTAATCGGATCGATTCCGCTCCAGGCCCAGGCCATGCATACGGCGAAACCCAGTGTTGCCACACTGGCTGCTCCTGTCATCGCAAGCAATCGCCATCGGCATCGGGGACGGTCGATAAAGCACGAAATGATAGGCCAGGCGCAGAAAACCAACGCCGGTTCCCGCATACTGACGGCTACGCCGAAGGCCACCCCTGCGGCAAGGGACCAGATTCCGGCGGCAGCCGGACGGGAAACCGATTTCGCAAGAACCATTTCCCAGAAGATCATCGCCAGGGCGAGGAATAGCATCGTGGGGGTTTCGGTCATAACGGTCGAGCAGTACACCATCAAGGACGGCGAAACCAGCCCGATACATCCGGCCAGAACAGCGGCCGACAGCCGGCCGGTAAAAAGCCAGGTCCAGTGCATCAAGGCCACTATTGCTCCAACCGACATTATTATCACGGCCACCTGCATGGCCACGTAACTGTGCATCATGTCCAACCCGCAGGCCGAACCGGCGAAATAGGCAAGACGTATGAAAAAAATAAACCACCAGCGCCCCAGGCCCAGACCGCTGGGCTTGCCTACAATTGCCAGAGAAGCATATTCCCAACTGTCCCAATCGACCAGCGCCTCGCTCCTCGTCAGGCAACACAGGACCGTCATTATTGCAGCGGCGGCAGCGTAGGAAATCAGCATCGCTCCTTTGGGCGTCTTTCCACGCCGGTCGGCGGAGAGGTCTTTTATGTCTGACGGTTTCATCGTTGCGATTTACTCCACTACACAGGCCGGATTATCGTATCGGCAACCGCATCGTCTGGCAAATGTTATGGCCGGGGCGTAAGATAACCGGGATGAAGATAGGAATTGTTTCAGACTCTCACGGGGGCGCGGCGATACTTCGGCGCGCGATTGCGATGCTCGCCGAGCGCGGCGCTGAAGCCATCGTCCACTGCGGGGACATCGGAAGCAGCGAATGTATAACCGCCCTGGGCGAAGCCGGCCTACCTGCATACGTCGTCGCCGGAAACATGGACCACCATCCCCGGAGACTGCAAACCCAGGCAGAGGAAGACAACGTCCGTTTCAGCCTGGATACCATCCTCGTTCCGCTCGGCGATGATAAATACCTGGCAGCCACCCACGGAAACGACCCGCGCGCAATGTCCGAACTCCTTGCCGACGGTAAATTCCCCTACCTTTGCCACGGGCATACTCACCAGCCCCGCGACGATAAAATCGGCGCGACGCGAGTGATTAATCCCGGCGCGCTGCGCCACGCTCATCCGCCCACCGCGGTCATCCTCGACACCGACGCCGACACCGTAGAGCACTTCCCCGTGCGGTAGGCTGGGACGGAGCGAAGCGGAGTCCCACCTTTTTCCTGCAAAAGAGAATATTGAATAATGAACAAGGAATTTTGAATTTCGAAGTGAAGAAACAGACCCTCCGACGGGTAGTGGTTTTTACTTCGACATTCGAAATTCTCTGTTCGACATTCAATATTCTCTTTTTTTACCTAT
>DAOVLS010000197.1 GCA_030631125.1 Planctomycetales bacterium | reverse complement strand
GCTGTGAGAATACACAACCTCATGGGAAACAGGAAAAACACCAACACGCGAACATTGGGGTACAACACGGTACAGGCCAACAACACCGCAAACACCCCTCCCGAAGCGCCCAGAAGAGGAACGCTCCATGATTGATTCAGAACGGGCGTCATTATCACATGCGTCAACCCCGCTATCGCGCCGCAGACCAGATAAAATACCAGGAACCGCTTCGACCCCCAGGTCGCCTCCAGGATCAAACCAAGAAAATACAAAGCCAGCATATTGAAAGCGATATGCATAATACTTCCATGCAGAAATTGAAACGTTACATACCGCCACAGTTGCCACCAATATCGAGGGATAACCGCCAATGTCGATACCATGATGTCCCCCCGAAAGGCTTGTAGCAGGAACACCACCACGTTGATAATCAGCAGGTACTTAACGGCAGACCCCAACCTGGGCATGCCACTCCTTATCATCCCGATGGGGCGACCCGTTGGAGGAGGATTATAATCAGACTGCGAGTAGGGCCTGTCGCGCCAACTCATCGTTTAGACTCCTTCAGTCGCCACATCGCCCAGGCCGAGATGCTCTTTGCGTCGTGCAACCCGCCGGTACGGATCATATCGTCAATCCGCCCCGGGCCGACGAGTTCGACCTCGATGCGTTCGTACTCTTCGAGCCTCTGGGGCCCCTCAGCCAGTTCCGTGGCGACGAAAGCATGAATGTATTCCGTAACCGCGCCGGGGCAGGAATAGAACCCGCCAAGTTTCTCAAGCCTGCCTGCGGTGTAACCGGTCTCCTCGGTAAGTTCACGCGACGCGCAGTCTTCGGGGGCCTCGTCGCCGTCGATTTTGCCGGCGGGGAATTCGTAAAGTTTCTCGCCGACCGCGAAACGCTCGTTGCGAATCAGCACTACCGACCCGTCAGCCAACACCGGAACCACCACGACCGCATCGTCAAACTCGACCAGGTCGCGCGAGACGACCTCGCCTGTGTCCATCCGCAGGCCGATCTTATAAACCCGGCAGATTTTACCGGTATAGACCACTTTGTCTTCGACAATTTCGCTTTTCATAACAGGAGTTATTTTAATCGAACCATCGCTTTGGTAGCGCGTCTTTCTCGACTTCGAGCAGTTCGTCGATGATAGCGTCCGTATCGACGATGGAAACGGCCAGCGGGTCGGTAAGCATCGCCCGCCTCAGCAGGTCGCGTCGGCAGGTAACGGCGGCGTCGATTGTCAGTTCGTGCGTGTCCAGCACCTGCTCGCAGAGCGACCGCAGCCCGCGAGGAAACTCGCCGACCGGACGCGGCCTGACACCCTGCATATCGGCATCGCACAGCAATTCCAGGAAGGCGTCATCGGCCATATTGGTTACAGCGCCTTCGTTGAAAGTATTGATATAGAACGGCTTGCCCAAACCGGCAACCATCGACTCGATGATGTCGGTTGCGAGGTCCGGGGCGAAGGTGTTCATGTAATCGCCGATGGGTATCTCGCCGTTGAGAAAACCGTCCACCTGCCGCCACATCTCGTCATGGCGCTCGTACCGTGGGGCGGTCTGCCAGATGCTCAGCGGGGTAATAAGTCCCTTGCTCTTGTCCAGCCCCTGCCAGAAGCGGACGTATTCCTTGGTGTGCCCTACGGCGGTCGGAATGTATCCAAAGACATCATATAGTGTGTAGCCGATGGCGCTGTTATACATCGCCTTGGCCCCGGTGTCGCCGCCGTCGCCCTCGGTGGCTGCTTCGTGCCTGATTGTCTCGGCGATAGCGCCGACGACGTCCCTGCCGTCGAAATCGGCCTTGAGCATCCACATAAAGTGGTTCACGCCGGCAATCAGAAGGTCGAATTTCGCGTCGATTTCGGGCGTGAACTGCTCATCTTTTTCGATGATCCCCGCCCGCTTTGCGTATGCAATTTTGATGTGGGGCATGTGGTGGATATCGCAGAGCGCGAAACTCTTGAGTTTCGGCACAAGGCGTCTCAAGCCGATACCGTGGGCGGCTGTGGGATTAATGTAATTGATTACCCAGGCGTCGGGGCAGAGTGACTCGATGTCCTTGCAGATTTTCAGAATCACTGGAAATTCCCGCAACGTGCGAAAGATACCGCCCGGACCGATCGTATCGCCGCTGCACATCCGGATGCCGTGCTTTTCCGAAATGTCGCAATCGACCCCTCGAAAATGCACCCCCCGGTCGGCGAAACTCAACACGACGAAATCCGCGTCTTTCAGGACGTCTGTCCGCTTGACCGAAGCCTCAATCGCCAGCGGCGCGCCGGTGTGTTCGACGACCTTGCGGGCCAGGGCAGCCATCTTTTCCAAGCGATCGGCATCGGTGTCCACCAAGCCGAGCGTGCCGGTCCGTAAATGCTCGGAATGGACCATCTGCCAGATTGCCTGCCGACCGAAAAACAAACTGCCTGCACCGATAACCACTACCTTAGGATGTTGCATCATTTCGCTCCAAATTGCCGTGTATTCCGCCGGCGTCAGGACCTTTTCCACCAGGGTTTTTTCTTCGCCGGGGCTGTTGTGGCGAACGGATCGCTCTTGTCGTTCAGCACCCGCCGCCAGGCGCGGGCGTCGGTTCCGGCGTCCTCGCCGGTCAGTTCGGTCAGCGATTCAGCGGCACGGCGTCGGACGGCGAGTTTCGGATCATCCAGACACCGCAGCAATGTCTCCAGGACGTCCTGCTTCCGATACTGCCGCAGGGCGCGGGCGGATGCGGCGCGGACATCGGACGATACGTCGGAGGTCGCCCTGACCGACAGAGGCCCGACAGCCTCCGGTGCGGATATCGAATCCAGCGCCACGGCGGCATCCCATCGCACGGACGCTTCGCGGTCGGAAAGGGCTGCGATTATCTCCTTTGCATATTTCGCATCGCCGCCCCGCCCCAAAGCCCGCACGGCTGCGCTGCGGACGGTCGCAGCAGGGTCTTCGGTCAGAATCGCGTAGGCTTTCAGGTACGCGCCCTTCCGACCCCAATCCTTTTTTGACAATCGCTCAATCGCATCCCGTCGAAGGTCCGGGTCCTCGGACTCGAACATCTGTACGACCAGCACCTTCGGCGACGGGCCGAACAACCTCTTCATAAAACCGCTGCGTCCTGCATCATCGCTTTTCGGCGAGCAGCCGGCGGCAAAAGCGACCAAAATCAGAACCGGGATGTTTCGGAGGATCTTCATAGGACACAAAGGTATCAGTCAGGTAGCGATTCTGGCAAGGATTTGTTCGACGGCCTCTATCGGGACTCTTGGTCGGCCCAGTTTTACGCCGGACTTCGCCGAACCGTGGAAATCCGACCCGCCCGAAACCAGCAAACCCAACCGCCGGGCCAAATCCAGGTATGAGCGTACCTTCCGGCTGCTGTGGCTGGAGTGATACGCCTCGATCCCGTCAAGCCCGTCGCGGGCGAGCGATTTGACGACGCGTTCAAGCATGGCGTCATTGGTGCAGTGCAACTCGACCGGATGCGCCAGTATCGCCGCGCCGCCGGCGGAGTGAACGGCGTCGATTACCTCGCGGGCGGTGAGCCTTTCCTTGTCCACAAACGCCGGTTTGCCCGTGCCGATATAGCGGTCGAAAGCATCGGCCTCGCTGCGAACGTATCCCTTCATCCGCAGCAGTCTGGCCATGTGAAGCCGACCCACCATAACCGAGTCGGCGTCCGGGCTGTTCCCATGCGAGGCCAGGGCGACCAACTCGTCCATTGAAATATCCATGCCCAGTTCGCACAGTTTGGCGACCATCTGCGGGTTGCGTTCGTTACGCACCAGGCGCAGCGATCGGGCGGTTTTCTGCAAGTGGGCGTTGCCCGGGTCGATCCCCAGGCCGACGATATGCAGCATCCCTCCGGTAAAGACCGCTGATATTTCGATACCGGGCACGAACCGCACCTCCAACGACTCGGCGGCCTGTCGCGCCTCGCCCAGACCTGCAACGGTGTCGTGGTCCGTCAGCGCCAAGACCGCCAGATGTTCGGCTTCAGCCAGACGCACCAATTCCGCCGGAGGCATATTCCCGTCCGAAGCAGTCGAATGAGTATGTAAATCGACAAATCGTCGCATAAGAAGAATGAACCACAAAGGACACAAAGAGCACAAAGAAAAACAAAATATTTTCTTTTTCTGTCCTTTGTGCTCTTTGTGTCCTTTGTGGTTATAAATTGAACAGTTCTGTGGACAGGTATCTGTCTCCGCCGTCGGGAAGAATTACGACGATGACTTTTCCGGCGTTTTCGTCTCTGCGGGCAATTTCGTCGGCGGCAGCCAGCGCGGCGCCGGATGAGATTCCCACGAAAAGCCCTTCGTCGCGAGCGGCCCGCCTGGCCCAGGCGATTGCATCGTCGTCGGTTACGCAGACGACTTCGTCCACCACGTCCATGTTCATTACTTCGGGGATAAACTCAGGCCCGATTCCCTGAATCTTGTGCGGCCCCGGCGCAGGCGGCTGACCGTTCAGGACCTGCGTCAGTGTCGGGCTACCGGCAGGTTCAACGGCGACGGCCCGTAAGTCGCTCTTGTGCTGCTTGATGGCTTCAGCCACACCCGTGAACGTCCCGCCCGTGCCCACGCCACAGACGAGAATATCGACCTTGCCGTCGGTATCGGCCCATATTTCCTCGGCCGTCGTCGTGCGGTGGATTTCGGGATTGGCGGGATTGACGAACTGGTTCGGCATAAATGCGCCGGGCGTGGAGGCTACGATTTCCTCTGCCCTGGCGATTGCGCCGGGCGTGGCATCATCCGCCGGCGTCAGGACGACCTCGGCGCCGAGGGCCGACATTACCTTGCGGCGCTCGACGCTCATATTTTCCGGCATCGTGATAATGCAGCGGTAGCCCTTCACGGCACAAATGAATGCCAACCCGATTCCGGTGTTCCCGCTTGTGGCCTCGACGATGACCGTATCGGCGCCGATTTTACCGTCTCGCTCGCCGGCGGCGATCATAGCGGCTGCGACGCGGTCCTTTACCGAACCGAGCGGATTGAAAAACTCCGCCTTCGCCAGCACCGTCGCATCGGATTGAATAATCCGATTAATCCGCACCAGCGGCGTCCGACCAATCACACCAAGGATGTCTTCTTTCCAATTTCCCCTTTTCAATTTCCGATTTCCAATCACTACTGTCCGGTTATAAGTCGAATAGTTTCAATTGGTTACAAGAACCATGTATTCCGTTTTGAAGATCAAATCTCGTAAGTACTTGTCCTATAGGGACTTTCTCGAAAAGCGTAATGCTGAGAATTTGCAGGATTTCGCCCAAACTACGTTCAATTCCCAGCTCCTTCTTCAGGATGGCTACCAGCACGTAAACACTGATCGCAATCCAAATT
>DAOVLS010000245.1 GCA_030631125.1 Planctomycetales bacterium | reverse complement strand
CTTCCTCGACAGCCCGATGGCAATCCGCGTTACGGAGGTTTTTAAAGACCATCCGGAACTGTTCGACGACGATATGGCTGAACGCATCAGGAAGCAGTTATCGCCGTTCGAGTTTCCGGGTCTGAAGATGACACGCTTGACCGGCGAGTCCAAGGCCATTAATCATATCCGTGGCACGGTCATTGTCATTGCCGGGTCCGGCATGTGCACCGGCGGGAGGGTAAAGCACCACCTGGTCAACAATATTACTCGCCCTGAAAATACGATATTGTTTGTCGGGTACCAGGCGGTCGGCACGCTTGGCCGGCATATTGTCAATGGGGCCGACGAGGTGAGAATTATGGGGCGGAAGCACCCCGTCAAGGCGAAGATCGTCCAAATCGGCGGTTTTTCGGCCCACGCCGACAAGAACGAACTTTTCCGCTGGTTGAGCGGATTGACCAAGGCGCCGAAGAAGGTTTTCGTCGTTCACGGCGAGGAAGAAAGCGCCGAACACTTCCGCGATTTTGTCAGCGAGAAAACCGGATGGGATGTCTCCGTGCCGGAATACGAGGATGAAGTTATGCTGGATTAGCCTTACCGTCAAAACATACGCCGGCGGGCAACCCAGCCGGTGGCAATCTCCCGCAAAGCAGGGAAAAAAGGACACCAGGACAGTGAATCGCATACTGCTTGTTACCATGCTGGTTGGAGGAATGTTCGCTTTAGCGGGTTGTAGTAAGAAAAGCGAAGGCGAAACGACGTCGAAGCCGGACAATCAAACGCCTGTCACCCAACCGACCAAACCTATACATACGGCCAAGTCCGCTCGTGAACTGAGAATAAGGCAACTTATCTGGCAACTGAAAGCCGGCGACGAGCAGGCCGCCGAGGCTTTGGGCGAAATCGGTCCTGTAACTGATGAGGTTGTCCCCGCTCTTGTCGAGGCCTTGAAAACAGGTGACCGGTCTGTCCGCGTGAAGGTGGCCCTTGCTTTTCGCGATATGGAACCTTCTCCTGCCGAGGCGGTTCCTGCCCTCATCGAAGCCTTGAAGGACAAAGATAAGTCCGTGCGGCAGTGGTCTGCCGAAGCCCTGGGGGAAATCGGACCTGCTGCCGGGGAGGCCGTGCCTGTTCTGATGAGGTTACTGACCGACAGAGAAGATGACGTGCGCAGATATGCTGCCTGGGCATTGGGAAGAATCGGTTCTGCCGCAAAGCCGGCGGTTCCGGCCCTTGTGCGGCTCTTGAAAAACAAGGATTTATACATCCGCAGGATCGGCGCCAGGGCCTTGGGTATGATAGGACCCGCAGCCGAAGCGTCCATCCCCGACCTGACCAGGATGTTGAAGGACGAAGATGCCACGGTCCGTTCGGCGGCCAAGTTGGCCCTGGCGAGAATCCGCGGGCAGGAAGCCGCGGTGGTCCCCGTTTTAATTGCGGACCTGAAAGACAAAAACAAGGATGTGCGTATAGCCGCCGCAAGTACCCTGATGGACCTTGGGTCTGTTGCCGCACCGGCTGTCCCCGCTCTCTGCCGTGCGTTGAAGGACAAGGACACATACGTGAAGATAAATAGCGCCTGGACCCTGATGAGAATCGGACCCGCAGCCCAAGCGGCCATTCCTGCTCTTATCGAAGCATTTAAGGATAAGGGATCCTGCGTAAGTTCGTGTGCTGCCGGAGCACTTACTGGAATTGGTGAGCCGGCTGTGGCTCCCCTTATAAAAGCCTTGCGACATAAGACTCCGTCAGTGCGTCATTGTGCCGCTGAGGCGCTGGGGGGAATAGGTCCGAAAACCCCCGCCGTCATCCCCGCGCTCGTCCAGGCCTTGAAAGACAGGAACCCGAGTGCCGCCGAGGCCTTGGGTGAAATCGGCCCGGCCGCGATTGCCAGTGTCCCGGTTCTGGTTGAATGTCTGAAAGAGAAAGATGAATGGCGGCGAAGGGAAGCGGCCGAGGCGCTGGGCAAGATAGGGTACAGCCCCCTGACTGTATCGGCTCTCGCTGAAGCAATGAAAGACAAAAGCCGTCATGTGCGTGAGAGTGTCGCCGGTGCGTTAGGCCGAATTGGACCGGCGGCGGAAGCTGCCATTCCCGCCCTGATCCGGAACCTGTCCGACAGACAGCCCCGGGGCAGCTGGCCTTCTTTCACCGGATCCTCCGGTAGTTCCGCCCGGGCATTGGGAATGATCGGACCACCCGCCGTTGAGCCGCTTATCGAGGCCTTGAAATCGAACGACAAACGGGTACGGATGAATGCTGCCTGGGCCTTGGGCAAAGTCGGCCCGCCGGCCAAGGCGGCAGTTCCGGCCCTTACAAGGGCGTTGAAGGATAAAAACAGGAAAGTCCGCTCCGCAGCGGCCGAGGCCCTGAAAAAGATCAGATAAGCGTATGCGAGTTACCATCAGTAAAATCGTCGCTCTATTGATTGCGATTGGATATGTCGTGGCCATAGTAATCATGTGGGGGGAGGAGTTTGAACCTGCTTTTATCGTCTTGCGTATTGTTCCGGTACTGATATTCATACTCGCGCTTATCTGGTTCCCGGAAGCGATTGGCGGTTTTACGGGTTATATCAGTAATTGGCACGTTGTCGATACAGAATCGCCGCCGGGTATTATTTCTTTCCTTGGTTGGTTTCTACTTGTGGGATTGCCCTTGATTATTTACCTGATCAGTCGGTAGTAGATGATCGGAGCGGGACCTGCTCCGGTTAAGGTTGCGTTATGCCTGCTTTTCGGTAGATGCCTTATATTTGTCGGAAAAATCTACACTGCCCGGTCGATTTGTGTTATACTGATGAATTAGTTACTTCGAGACGACGCAATGTTTATTATGGAGCGCGCCATGAAGCGGTTAGCGGTTGTATTGCTCATCGTGGCGGCGTTGTCGGCTTCTGCCGGCGGCGACCGGATCGTCCTGAAAGACGGTCGCGTCTTCGAGGGAACTGTTACCAAGTCCGACGGGAAAATCCTCATCGAGATGGATTACGGGACGATCAGTGTCTCCCCCGCGGAAGTTGAGAGTATCGAACGGGGTCCTACTCCCGCCGACCTGCTCGAAGCACGGTTGGACGACATTGACCGGACAGACCCGGACGCGCTTTTCCACCTGGCGGTATGGGCCAAAGACAACGGTCTGAACCGCCGGGCTGAAAAAATCCTCAAAGAAATCCTGGACCTGGATTCCGACCACAACGGCGCGCACAAACTGCTGGGTCATGTTCAGGCCGACGGTAAGTGGGTGGAACTTCCGGTTGCTATCCAGTTGGCGCAGGGCAAACTGGAGGCTGGAAAGTATAAGACGCTCCTGAAACAACTCCTCCCGGCCATTAAAGAGGCCGTCAAAGACCCGAAGCAGAAATTGCAGGTTATGTACATCGAGGCGCACTGCCTGCTGCGCGCGAAACAGTTTGGCCGCGCGAGGCAGTGTTTCGAGCAGTTGGTCGAAAAATCTTCCGTTCCTCATTCGGTCCGTTACGCCGTGGTAGCGGAGATACTCAAGGCCCATCCCAAGGGTATGTACGTGCTGGCGGAGGTTTATCCTCCCACAGCCATGCTGCTGGGAGCGCCGGGTCCGATTATCAAACCTGGTCCAGCCTCACTGGCCAGACCTGAAGTTCTTGCCTCCGCTCTGCGCGACCACGCCAAAGCCGCTATTAAAAAGGGCAGGGACCTGATGGCTGAAGGTAAAAAGACCGAACCGGTCGAGCCTGAAGCCGCCAAGACGAAGTACGCTCTGGCCGGTAAATGCTTCGACAAGGCCGACGCCGTTGTGCCCAACATCGCGCGTAGTTGGCGTGTCGAGATTACCCGTCGGCGGATCGCGATGATAACGAAGGACATGAACGTCCAGGCCGGCAAGTTCGACGCACTCAAGGCCGAACTCGGCGAGCGCGACATGTCGCCGGCGGCGTATTCGGACCTGGTTGTCCGCATGTTACGGTCGCTCAAGCGGGTTCGGGCCGACCTGAAGGACATTCTGGAACTGACCGGCCCGTTCGAGCGGGAACTTGTCCTGGAAATAACCGACGCGACGCTGCGACTCCAGCGAGTCAAGGCCCTTACCGAAGTGCTCAAGCAGGAACTGAATGGTAAATAGACCTGTCATACTGTTGCCGGCGCTGTTTTTGGTATTGGTCTCGGCCCTGTGTTTCTCGGAGGCTGTTACCGATTCAGCGTCGCCGCGCGAGGGTATTCAGCAGGCGTTGGCGGCGCTTGCTTCAGGTCGGGCAGAACGGGCTGAAAGAATTGCCGCCGGTGTCGCCGCCGGCGAATCCGAAAGCGCCTGGCGGGCCAGGCTGATCGTAGCATCGGCCCGCCATCGACTTGGCAAACACGCCCAGGCGGAAAAAGCCTACATGCAGTTCCTGTCCCTGTGCCGAAGCCCCGCCGAGCGGGCATACGTAATGGAGCAGATTAATCGCTGCCGAATGGCAGCGGTCAAACCGGCCAGGCCCGTAGTGGTCTCCGAACAACTGTCAGCCCGTCAGCGGGCAAAGTTATCGACAGTCGATAATCGCAGGTTCACCGAATCAAGCGAACACTTCGTCGTCCGCGCGAATAACTCCGAGTTGGCGAAACTGATCGTCAAACAGGCGGAAGTCGCCCTGGGACGCATCTGTCGGATTATCCTTTCCGGGCAGGATTACCCCCACAGCGTCAGCATCTACGTCTGGTCGAATGTGGCTGAGTATCGTAAACACGCCGTTTCCTCGCCGGAATGGTCCGGCGGATCGTTCAGCCTCCGG
>DAOVLS010000288.1 GCA_030631125.1 Planctomycetales bacterium | reverse complement strand
GACGCCGCTTCGGCGACGGCCTCGTCCCAACCGGCGCATATCTTAAAAACCTCGTTCAGGCGTGTGATAGTGAAGGCCTCGTAAATCGGAGGGCTGATATTGCACAGCACCAACCGCCCGCCGCTCTGGCGCGAGCGCTTGTTGAGCGTTATCAGCATGCTCAAGGCGCTGCTGGACATATGAACGACGCTGGTGAAATCCAGCACGAGTCGTGTCCCGTCGGCCTCGGCGATAATGCCCGATATCGCCTCGCCGATCCGCGCGATGCTCACCTCGTCGAGTATCTTCCTGTCGGTCAACTCGACGACAGTTACGTCGCCTTCTTTGACAACCTTCAACCGAGGGGTTTGATTTTCCATCGGTTTGCTCCTTTCGGCTCAACGCCCGTGCGGAATGATACGCCGAAAACACGGACAATGTCAAGCACGCCGAGACCTGCCCCGGCGCTACACCAGTGATTGGATAATGTTAACGACGATGCTTACCGCCAACAGCGCCAGAAGGATGTAAATCATGACGTCCTTTGTATCAACGCTTACCGGCGACGTTTCCGGAGCGGGTTGTTCTTCCTGCGTCAGGGTCGAGAGCGACTTGGCGTCGAGCATCTTGTGGACCTGCAAGGGCGGTTCGCCTCGGGCAACGGACTTCAGATCGATCAGCAGGTCGATTGTGGACGCGTACCGGTCCGACTGTTTCTTGGCCATCGTCACCTCAACAACCTCGCCCAGCCCGACCGAAAGCGAGGCGTTCATGTGGTCCGGCGGGGTCAGCGGTTCCTTGAGGTGTTTGTTCATAACGGCTACGGGCGTATCCGCCTCGAACGGAACGCACCCGGTTACCATGTGATACAGCGTCGCGCCCAGGCTGTAGATGTCCGCCCGGAAGTCAATGTCCATTTCGCCCCGAATCTGCTCCGGCGAAATGTAGTACGGCGTACCGTAGGCCTTTCCCGCCTCTGCCTGGGCGGCCTGGGTGTCTTCAGCCAGACGCGCCAGACCCATGTCGGCCAGCTTCGCAACGCCTTCGGTGGTGATCATGATGTTCTTGGGTTTGACGTCGCGGTGGATCAGGCCTCGCTCATGAGAGTGCGCCAGGGCCTCGGCGATCTCGATGACTATTTTCAGGGCCTCGGCCTCGCTGAAGACTTTTCCGTCGGCCAGTTCGTCATAGACGGTGTGACCTTCGACGTACTCCATGACGAAGTAGTGGTATCCGCCCGATTCGCCTACGTCGAAGGCCTGGACGATGTTGGCGTGGTTGAGTTTGGCGGCGGCCTTTCCCTCCTTGTAGAACCGCTCGACGTACTCGGGGTTCTCACTGTATCGTTTCGGGAGGACCTTTATGGCCACCAGGCGGTCAAGGCTTAACTGCCTGGCCTTGAACACAGTCGCCATCGCACCGGCGCCAAGTTTGGAAAGTATCTGGTATCCGGGAATCTGCTGGGTGGGGCGGATCTCCTCCACCGCTTTGACGACGCGCTGCAACTGACGGGTCGTAACGATGCCCTTATCGACCAGGATGCCGGCGAGCGAACGCTGGCGGTCTTCGGTCGCCGTACGCTTTTGCTCGGAGACACACTCAGCCACTTCCTCGGTGGTGGCGAGGTTCTTCTCGACGACGACCCGACCGATCTCGGTGTCGATAGCCGCCGTTGATTTGGTTTCGTTGTCGGTCACGCTTTGGGCCTTATGATAGATGTCCAGAATTTATTCCACTCGCCGTACTCGATGGTACAGTCCAGCCCAGCGCAATAACGTATAGGACTTTTATACTCCGCTCGTACGTTCGTCAAGCCTTCTTATGGACGATACACGCTCGCCGGACCGAGGCGGTCGTGGAAATATCCATTCTCAAACAGCCAGCGGCGAACAGACCAGCATAGATGGCCCCGGTCGGCATATCCTTCGGTCCGTTCGACGTAGCCGAGTTTTTCCGCAGTCGCCATCAGCGCCGCCGGGCCTGAACGCGCCAACAGATTTAATACGTCAACTGGTGACACAGGTTTGTAACCTGTGCAATTATGAACAGGTTGCAAACCTGTGCCACCACCATCCATATCGGCAAAGTCCTGCCGGAGGTTTTGCCATAACCGGCCGACGGAATCGGCGTCGGTTACTCGCCCGAGAATGATGCCGGCACATGCTCCCGGGCAAACGATTCCGCCACCGTCGATATGGACGTGGCGCGAGCGCAACAACCTGTCCCAGCAGGGGTTATCGGCAAAAGCCGCCGCCGGCTTCATCGGTAACAGTCGGGAAAGTTCCGCCGCCGCCCGACCAGACAGGCGGTCCCTGCCCTTGCCGGCATAATCGGTAAAAAGACGCTTTCGTTGTCCCTCTGTCAGCAAATCCGTGTCAAAACCATCGTCAGCCCAGTCGCGCCAGCGGATGCGGATACGATCCGGGCCGAGAACCTCCCCGCCCACACGCGCCAATAAACGCACCCGCTCGATGGGTACGAATTGCTGGTGGTACGGATCGGACGAGATCGTCAGCCGGCCCATCCCGGCGTCATCCAGCGCCGCCAGACGCTCGCGGATGATTTTTTCGCCGGTCGCCCAGAAGGCGTTTGTCTCTACTGCCTCCAGCGGACCGAGGCCTTCCGCCTTCGCCCGCCGGGACAGTTCGATCAGCGTTTCCCATCGTCCGAACGGTTCGCCCCCGCCGACGTGTATCCGGCAGCCGTGGGAACTGGCAGCCTGAAGCCCCGCCCAAAACGCCAGACCCGCCTCGACGCTCATATCGCCCTCGGCCTGTGGCGACGAACAGACGTAACATGATGCGCACCGCGCATTGCACCAGTACGTCAGCATCAGCCCCGCGAAGGACCAATACTTCACCGGCATCGGTTTGGAGCGGTCAAATTTTTGCATAGTGACAATGAATATCTAGGTTTGGTGCTTGGCTACACGACGAATAAAAAAGGGAATGGCTGATATATTTACCGATATGATTATGCCCAAACCCAACCCAAAATAAAAGTTATATGCGCCAGATAGTCGATCAGAAAAGTGGAAAATGATTGCGAGCGACAACAATATGGCTGCGATACCAAACATGACAAGGCATTTGATTAGCCAATTGCGATGGTTGCGTTTCGTAACGGGATTCTCGTGTACGTTTGTCCCACAACAGGGACACCGCACCTCCAACTTGGCGGATGTAGTTTCATTGGCGGACATCGCAATCTCCTTTCGCAATTGTGTATGAATCATCTTTACGGATTTTTGTATGAAGGACAAGAATTACCTAAATTGCTCTAACGTATGCACAGACTCGCATACGGACAGGATTTGCAAAGCGACTTGTCGGTATCGCTGATACGCGGGAATTGTCCTGCCCGCCGGCAGTGGAGCAGTTCGGTCGCCAGGTCTGCAAGGCGCTGTTCGGCGGCGGCGATGGTTTCACTCGTTGCGCCGAAGCGGTGCGAGACGCCTGCCCGGAGGAAATAGACTGTCGCATCGACGATTTCTGTCTCGAAGGCTTTGCCGGCAGCGGCAAGGTAAGTCATCATCTGCAATTCGTACCGCCCGGCGTGTTCTTTGGCCTGTTCCGGGGCGATACGGTCCGACTTATAGTCCACCACGTGCCAGGCCCCCTCGGCGTCCTGGTACAGCAGGTCGATCTGACCTGTGATGTCCATCGAGCCGGCGCGATAGACGAACGACAGTTCAGCAAGACGCTGCTTCGCCCCGGCCAGTTGCCGCAACAGCGGTGTCTTTGCCAATCGCTCCAGCATGTCGGCCAGTTCGCGTCCGAGCGGTTCGGTCGGGACGGACAGTTCCATCTCTGCGGCTGCTCGTCCGACCAGGGCTTCGGTCTGCACCGATGCGATGTCGTTGAAATCCACAAGTTCCATGCAGCGGTGAAAGAGCGTCCCGGCAGTGGCGGCATCGAGGTAGGCCTCCGCTGTGGAGGCGGTCCTTTTCCCGGCTGACGGTATTCGCAGTTCGTGCCGCCAGCGGTAGAGCATTGGGCAATGGTCGAAGTCGGCCAGCGCCGTCGCAGCCGCCGTCCCGCCGGCGACAGAATCCGGCAGCGGACCGACCAGATTCAACTCCGCCGCCTTATCGGTCTTTCCCGCCCCGGTAAGGGCGTCGGCAACCTTTTCTGCGTCTGCGCCTGTCGAAATAAGTCGCGGGATCGGCGGAACTTTTCGCTTCCCACCGGCCGACGGAGCAGGTTCCACACGCGCCAGGCGGGCTGAAAACCCATCGCCGTATTTAATCTCTTCTTTTCCGGCGTCTATTGCTTCGGCGATGCCGAAGACCTCGTCGAGCGCCG
>DAOVLS010000312.1 GCA_030631125.1 Planctomycetales bacterium | reverse complement strand
TTTGGCGTTGGCCAGGAAGGCAACTTCATCCTCGCCGGCATCGGCCAGGCTGGCGACGCCGCGAATGACCTTCCCCGCCTCGCCGGTCAAAGTCCCGCCGAGCCTTTCGGCAAGTCCGCCAAGCGTGATTCCCTTTGTTTCACAATCGGTCATAACAAAATGAGAGTAGCCCCTGCGGACCATCCAGTCAAGCGGGAGAAAGAGGGGAAGCAGCCGGTCCCGGAGGGCTTACCGTTCGGCTGGCCGCTTCGCAACGCGCAGGTGATTCTACTCCACCACAGTCCGACCGGACACAAGACCCCTGGTTTTCAACTCCGCCGCGGCGGGTATTCCCGTTCGCCTGTGAGGATATAGCGATATCACTCCGGGCGTTTGCGCTTTTGTTCGGGCGCTGCCCGCTTGAGAGACGACGGCGTGATCTTCACCGCAATCCGGGCGGTCTTTACCGGCTTGGTCAGCCGAACCGCCAGACGGACCGGTAAACTTTTCGTCCGCACGTCCTCGCGAATCTCCTGCGCCTCGACGACGAACGCGCCGCCTTGCACGTCCAGCCGCACCTCCACGCACTCCCGGTCGTCATAGACCACCAGCGTGCTCTCGTCAATCTTCCGCCACTTCCCCAGCGTAATCAGCGCTGTCTCGAACGTCTGAGGCGAGGCGAACTCGACCTCGTCGATAACTTCCACGCAGCCTTTGCCCTGTCGCGAATAGATGAACGTCCGGTGCAGTTTTTTCAGAGCGGGAACATCGTAGGCGTGGCGCAGGTCCAGCGCGAGCGTATCGACGTCGCGGGTGAAATTCTTCCTGAGCACTTTGCCGTGGTACTTTCGCCCGGCAGGTTGGAGCCGGCCCGCCACGCGCGGCACCGGGTGGCCGAAGGAATTCAGGACATTCGATTCGTACCGCCGTCGGCTGAACGTCCGGGCGGTATAGACTTCATAGCCGGGATCGAGAAGGAGGGGGCGCCGGCCCAGCACGACGACGAACGAGCCGACGTCGTTGTGGTTGTGGTGCTCGCCGTTGTGTCCGCCCTTGAAGGCTGCGCCGAGCCGGGATTTGGCCTTCGCGCCGGGCCGGCAGATCAGTACGCCCGCCTTGTCAAACCATGTTCGCAATTCGACGCCGTCGTCCTTTCGGGCCGGGGCGGGCTGTTTCGTCGCCGAGTTCGGGAACGAATACATCATCGCCTCGAACAGACTCCCTGACGGGCTTATCATCTTCGCATCGTCTTGGCGTTTCGCTCCGAGGCGATACCGTCGGCGGAGGAAGCGGACAACCCGCCCGGACGGGCGCGTGTACACGCCGCAATCGGCGAAAGCGGGCGAGACGCCGCTGATGATCCCGATCCGCTCGGGGAACATCGCTATTTGACGGACCCGGTCGCTATCGAGCATATCAATCCGCCCGCCGGTGGCCTGGTGCACGACCTCGGCGAGAATTGCGAAGTGTCCGAAACCGTAGTTCCAGTACGACAGGCCCTCGCTACAGTACCCGTCGGCCTCGAAGCCGCGAAGGAAATTCTCCGAATACGTCAGTCCGGCAGAGATAAACTCCGCGCGGTCCTTCGGCGATTCCAACATGGTCAGCCCCGTACCGACCACGTCCGCCAGGCAGACGGCGTTCCAGTTATTCGTGCAGGTCAGCCACCAGTTCTCACGCTTGCCGCGGATCAATTCCCGGAATGGCGAGATAATGCGCTCAGTAACTTTCCGCTCGATCAACGAGCGAGTCTTTGCGTCGAGTTTCTTGCCCAGCAGGTGCTTTACCGTGGCCAACTCATAGCCCAGACGCGCCGAACCGAGATCTATGGTGATCGACTTGCCGTGGAAGTTCTTCAGGCCGCGGTCGTGGGCGGGCATGACCCACGTCCGCTCGGCGCACACAGCCTGGATGGCCTCGGTGAGAGGGCGCAGGAATCGGCCTTTGTTTTCGAGGCACTCGGCGATGGTGTATCGTCGGATGCGTCCGCGGCGATCACGAGACACGTTCTGCCATCGCGTGCGGTTCCCTGTTTTAGTAAATTCAAGGTAGAGTTCGTCCGGCTGTTCCGGCCAGGGGCGCTTGAGCAGACGTTCGGCGTCCCGGAGCAGGCCCTGGTAGGACTTTATCCGTGCCAGGCGATCCCATGCGTCGCGGTCGTCGATGGGCCGGCCGAACCCTTCCGGGTGGTCCGGCAGCATCTTCTGAATCTCTTCGACGCCGGGCTGGCTCGCTTTCTGCCGCCGGGCCTTTGTGCCGGTCTTTGCCTCATCGGCAAAGGCGAACCCTGCTGAAACCAAACCGAGCACACCAATCAGCGTCAACACACACTGCCACGGCGAATTCGCATATAACATGTCACATTCCTTTCCGAACATTGTAGCAGGAGGATGCAGTCATCTCCCACACGTACCTTGCAGCCAGCGATCCTCGAGGCCGGATTACACCAGTAACTGGGGAGGACTTCAAGGGAACATTCGGAGTGAGCAAACTGATTTCCTGGCGGGGGTAGGATAAAGTCGGAAGAAATGGTCTTTCAGGCCCGTAGGGTCGGTCGTTTTTAGCCCAGGGCGAAGCGAAGCGAGGCCTGGGAAAACTTCCGAAACCTCCCAGCCCCGCAAGGGGCGTTCGTAAGTTACGACCGCCCCGCCGGGGCTGGATTATCTGGGGACATAATCCAATCTCCGAAGCCCAAGTCAATAAAATCAGTATTGTGTCCCCAGATTACCGCGGACAAGCAGCGCTGTTACGTACGCCAGCATGGCTACGTACAGGATCGTCAGTCCCAGACCCTCGTAATCGCTGATTGCGATCAGCGGGTACAGCAGGCAGAAGACGATGAAGAACGCCACCGTCGCGGCTGCGGCGAATCGACCCGCACACTTGAATTGCAGCAGCGCCGTCAGGGCAGTCAGGACCACGCCGGAGATAATCATCCCCCCGACCAGCCCCGGCCAATAGTCCCCGATGTTGGCCATCAGCAGGTAATACAGGTGATATGCCGCCGCCAGCATCAGAAGCAGGGAGTATCGGAGGCTCCGCCCGCCGGCAAGGTGCGTTACCAGCACCATCACCGTCAGCAGCACCAGCCCCCACGGAGCGGCGGCCAGGACGCGGGCGACGTAATAACCTTCCTGCTTCTCCTTCGGAAGGATCACGCCCATGCCCAGACGGGTAACCGCCTGCTCCAGATTCCATTCCAGCAGCGTGCCGTCCGGAAGGGATTTTTTGAGCGTCGGCGTCATGCAGCCTATGGGATAATTTATCTCGGCCTCCCGGACACCCCGGCAGGTCATGCGGATGTGGTATCGGCGTAATTTGCGACAGGCCCCCGGACGAAGGCGGATGAAAGACAGACCGCGACTGTGATAACTGATCGCAAGGTTCATCTTCTGACCACTTACCAGAGGCAGTTTCCAGGAGGCTGCGGTACCGTCGATGTTCACCCTGGGCGTGATGTCGTGGCCGTCGAGGATGAAGACGAGTTTGTCCACCAGCCCCTGCCCTGCCGGCAACGGAAAGTTGAAATTCGCCGTAACGTCCTTGCCTGACTCGTTTTGTATCAGATAGGTCAACCGGCAGTCGATCTCGAAGCCCGGATACGAAGCGTTTCCCTTCCGGCGGTAGTTCATCGCCAGTTTGACGTCGTGGTCGGCCTCGACGACAGGGTCGCCCGGCACGATGTCCTCGATGTCTATCGCCCGATAGGCGATTGGCTGGGAGGTGGCTTTGAGTTTGGCGGCGTCGAACTCCAGCCCGTCCTTGTCAAAGTATTTCTTGGTGTACCGGGCGAGGTACACTTCCAGTTCGTCCTGGACGTGAGGCCTGCCCCATATTCGCTCAACGGCGGCGTAGTTCCTTTCGCTTACCCCGCCGCGAAGGCGGGCGAACTCGCCCGACTGGAATCGCAGGTGCATGCAAAGCCCGATAAGAATGACCAGGCCGACCAGGACCTTCAGCACGTTGGACAGCGAGCCGGTAATCAGCCCGACCCAGTTGTCCGGCCTCTCCTGCC
>DAOVLS010000465.1 GCA_030631125.1 Planctomycetales bacterium | reverse complement strand
CTGAGCGTACCTCGATGGAACATGTGGATGAGCGACCTGATTCCCCGGCGTATCCGCGGGCGATACTTCGCCGCCCGCAGCCTGTGGACGCTTCCGATCCAGGTAATCGTGGTTATCTCCGCCGGAATTATCCTGGACCGTGCTGCCATTTCCGATGCGCCGATGACCATCGAGGCCCAGCCGGTGCTGCTTTGGACGATCTGCGGCATCTTCGCCGTAGCGGGCCTGTTCGGAGCGGTCGATTGCCTTCTGCACCTGCGGATTCGTGAAATTGTCTCACCGGAGTTGACGGACCATCCTGTCCGCCGGCGGCACGGTCTGCTGGCGGGCCTGGCCGGGGCGCTGATCGAGCCGGTGCGAATCGTCGTCGATGCCTTCCGCGACCGACACTTCCGCCATTACGCCGTCTTTGGCGCTACAATCACCTTCTCAATGACGGTCAGCGGGCAGTTCTTCTGGCTCAACGCCCTGGAGAACGTCGGGTACAGCAAACTGGGCGCAAACGTGGTCTTCCTGGTCTGCGGGGCCGTCAGTTCGCTGCTGATGGTTCGCCTGTGGGGAAGGCTGGTTGATAAGTGGGGGCGTCGGCCTATCCTTATCCTCGCTACGATCGGGGTCGTCTTTGTCCCGATCGCATGGCTTCTGATACCGTCCGCCCAGGCGGTGCCGGGGCATCTGTCGTTAACTTTGCCTTTCGGCCTGCCTGCGGTGAAGATTTCCGTCCACATATTGCTGGCGTATATTATCGGCGCGGCATCGTGCATGCTGGGCGGGGCGATGTGGACCGGCGTGGCCCTGGCCCAGACCAGCATTATCCTGGGTTTTGCCGATACCGCCGGAAAGAGTAAGTACATGGCCGCCGCTGCTGTTGCCGCCGCGGTCGGCGGATTCGTCGGCGGACTGACCGGAGGGGAGATCGCCGAATACTTCGAACAATTCCAGAAAGACCCCATCTGCTTCGGGCCGTTCCAGTGGGTCAACTATCACATGACGTTCCTTGCAGCCTCGGCTGCGAGGTTTGCGGCAATCTTCTGCCTGATAGGAATGCCCGACCCGGGCGCAAAACCCCTCCGCGACGTGGTCAGGCACATGAGGTTCAACGTGTACAACAACGTAATGACCCGCCTGTTCTGGCGCCTGCGGACACCGGGACGCCGACGAAAGCAAAAACGTAAGTAAGAATTCAGCCGTATGCTTCAAGAAAAGACCGAGTCGCGCGAGAAGCGATGGATATTGGGCATTGGGCATTTGGCATTGGTGGTCGAGGGTCGTTGTGCGTCCTGTCTTTATAATTATGAGATTTTATTGAATCGTGGAATTAAACAGAAAAAACTTCCATAAACCCTGTGCCGCCAATGCCGAATACCCAATGCCTAATGCCGCCCGACTTGCTGCTTTTTCTGCAATCATTGCAAATGGATGAACTGTTACAAGCGTAAATAAACCTCCCCGACAAAAGCAGGCGCTTCAATCAACCGTCAATCGTCTGTACAATTCCGCTATGGGTATTGAGATAGAAGCCAAGTTTCGCAT
>DAOVLS010000446.1 GCA_030631125.1 Planctomycetales bacterium | reverse complement strand
GAACAGGTCGGCCAGTTTGGATTCGTATTGTTCCTGTGTGTCTTCGGAGGCAAGTCGTGCGGTGTGCGCTTTTTCGCGAGCGGTTTCGGACGCACGCCGGGCAGATGTGGTGGCGCGGATGGCCTTGCGGAACGCCCCGCCTTTTTCGCCCAGATATTTCCGGGCAGCCGAGATCATCTGCTTCGGCAGGCCCATGGCGGCGGCGACGGTGATGGCGTGGCTTTCGCCCGGCTCGCCGATGCGGAGGTGGTAGGTCGGGCGGAGCGTTCGCGTATCGAACTCGACGGATGCGTTGTCGGCGCGGCCGTGGTTATAGGCGTATGCCTTCAGTGCGGCAAGGTGCGTGGAGACCATTGACAGGCATCCCGCCCGCCGCAGCGCGTCCATGACGGACTGTCCAATGGCGGCGCCTTCGTCCGGGTCGGTTCCCGCGCCCAGTTCGTCCAGAAGGACGAGGCTGAAGCGGTCTGCCTGGCGGATGATGTTCCTTACCCGCCGCATGTGCCCGCCGAAGGTCGATAGCGACTGCTGGAGCGATTGCTCGTCGCCGACGTCCAGCAGGACGTTTCGGAATACCGGAAGCGTGCTGCCTCGCCCAGCCGGGATGTGCAGGCCCGACTGGGCCATTATCGCCAGCAACCCGACCGTCTTGAGCGCTACGGTTTTACCGCCGGTGTTCGGACCTGTAATGATGAGAAGGTCAAAGTCCATCCCAAGCCGGACGTCGATGGGGACGACAGAAATTAGGGACAGGCACCTATTTTGATGACGAGCCTGCTCGTCAGAAGCGGACTTGCTCTTGTCAAAATAGGTGCCTGTCCCTAATTTCTGTTTTTCCTGTTGGTGGACCTGTTCGATGAGCAGCGGATGGCGGGCCTGGTGCAGTTGCATCCCGCCGCGTTCGGTAATCTCCGGGCAGGTGAAATCGAACTCGTATGCGTACTGTGCCTTGGCGGCGAGCAGGTCGATCTGTCCGAGCGTCCGCAGGGCCGAGACGATGTCGTCGTGGCGATGATGGATGCGGATGGCAAGTTCGTTCAGCAGGCGTGCGACTTCGCGTCTTTCAGCCTCGGCGAGTTCCACGAGGGCGTTGTTCAGTTCGACCGATTCGTTCGGCTCGACGAAGACGGTCGCGCCGGTGTTGGATGCGCGGTGGACGACGCCGGGCAGTTGCCGGCGGTGTTCCGCCTTTACCGGCAGGACGAACCGGTCGTCGTGGAGCGTAACGGTCGGGTTCTGGAGGATTTTGGCTACGTCGGGTCGGCGGATGTAGCCATAGACGACTTCGTGGATTTTTTGTTTCGCCTCTTCAATGCCTCGGCGGGTGCGGGCGAGTGTTTCCGAGGCCGACTCAAACACCTCTCCGCGTGAATTGACCACCGAGCGAATGGCTTCGAGTTCCTTTCCGAACTCCGGCAGCCGGTCGGCGGTCTCGCGCAGCAGGTTCAATGATTCATCCAGCCCCAGCCCCCATCTGCGGACCGCGCCGGCCCCTTCGAGCGCCGAAGCGATAATCGCGAAGTCTTCCCCGCTCGCCCCGCCGCCGGGATGCGCCTTGCCCAGATGCTCGCTGACATCGGTTATCCCGCCGAAAGGAGGCGGACCCGCGTCGCAAAGTGCGCGGACCATCTGCGTGGTCTCTTCAAGCCATCGGCGGACGGTCTCAGGCCGGTGCGACGGACCGATGTGCTCGGCGAGGTTACGCCCCAACGCGCAGCGACAGAAACGGACAAGGATCTGACGGACCTGCTTGAATTCCAGTTTGTCCAGCGTGAACGAATCCACTACGGATGCCCCGATTCTTTCATAAAAACGGCGTATGGCATTTTACCATAAAAACGGCATTATAGGTTGTTTTGTCTTGATTTTTATATCGGTGAGGGTAGTATTCTGTAAAGATTCAATCTGTGAATAAATCCATGCGTTATTAATTCGACACAGAGACCTGCCTGCCGGCACGGCAGGTCTCTGTGTCGAATAACCATGCTGACAAATTTAAAGTTAACGAAGTACTGGACTCACTGCCATGTTTACTGAACGCTGATTGCTGAACGCTTTTTTATAAGGGGAATGAAAATGATTATCGCAATGAGCATGCTTCCTGTCTGGATTATTCTGGGCGTTGTCGTTCTGGTGATTTTCGTTGTTATCGGCATCTATAACAGCATGGTCCAGAAACGCATCCGCTGCAGGGAGGCGTGGAGCCAGATCGACGTGCAACTGAAACGCCGATACGACCTGATCCCGAACCTCGT
>DAOVLS010000402.1 GCA_030631125.1 Planctomycetales bacterium | reverse complement strand
GTTAGCATCTCTGCGAGGCATCTGATTTTGCGGTTATATCGATTCATTTGCCGAGATGGGCTGATTTTGGGACGGGCACACAATTCACCGCCAAGGCCGCATGAATGATATGAAAATGAGACTTTTTCAACAACCCCACGCTAACCTATTTTCGCATCTTCTCTCTATCATTCCAATCAGTATCAGCGTCAATCGGTGGTTTGTCAACCGAAAAAATAGGTTAGCGTCCCCTATTAAAAAAATCCATTGCAGACTTCTCGCGGGGGAATTACTATAATGCCGTCTTTACGGATTGGTCATACGGGAGCGAATCAAATGAAACGGATTCATCTGGTGAAATTTTTGGCTGGGGTGTCGGCGGTTATCTTTGTGTTGGTTTTGTGGCGGCCTCCGATGCCCGCAGGCGCCGGGACAACCGAGCCGGCATCAATGCCGACAACTGCGACTGCTCCGACAACTGCTCCGACGACCGCGCCGGCGATACCGCAGGTCCACTGGCACAGTCAACACAAACCCGCCGCGGAACAGGCGAAAAAAGATAATACCCTCCTGCTGGTAATCTATATGGAGGATGCCTCGCCCGCATGCCAGGCATTCGAGCGCCTTTCGCTTAAGCGTGTGTCGGTGAGGCGGTTCCTGGCGTCTTTCTCGGCGGTGAAACTGGACATCACAACCGCCGAGGGAAGAAAACGCTTCGCAAAGACCGGCGCTAAAGAAACGCCCCTGACGCGGGTCTTCACGCCGAAAGGCGAATTGCTGGATAGTATTCCCGGCTGCATCATCCCCGCATCGGCGTTTCTCGGGAGGCTTGAGTATTCGCTGAACTACTGGTCCGCCGCCGCGAAGCCCGGTGATGCTGAGGCGCGGTGGAAGGCCGTTCAGGCTCGTCTGGAACTTTCCACCCGCGCCGAAGCAGTTTCGGCCATTGACAAACTGCTGAAAATGTCGGTCAGGAAACTCCCCACCGGCGCAACTCCGGGTCGGCTTAACCTGGCGAAGGGAAAGGCGCTGATGTTCACGAAACCGGCCCGTGCCGACAAAGCCCTCAAAAAGGCCATGAAACTTGGTTCCGGCGACCCGTTGGCTGAAGGCGAGGCGATGCTGGAACTGGCGCATCTTGCCGAGGAAAAAGAACATTACAAGCGGGCTTACGATTACTGCCGGCGTTACATCAAGTCGTTCCCCGCCGGACCTGCCGTCGGGCGTGCTTATTACACCAAGGCGGTCCTGGAGTTCCAGGCGCTCGACGACGAAGCCGGCGCGAGAAAGACAATCGAGAAGTTCATTCGTGAATACCCGAACGACCCGAAAGTGGTACCAGCCAAGCAGTTGCTTAAGATGATAGACCCGGCCCGGCCGGTTCCGACTACGATGCCGGCATCGGCTCCTGCTTCGAGGAACGCGAAGAAATGACCAGACATCGCAAGCAAAGCGATTCGCTCGGCGAGGTTTCCATTCCCGCTGATGCGCTGTACGGCGCGCAGACGGCGCGTGCGGTGGAGAACTTTCCCATCAGCGGACGTCCGATGCCGGGGCGGTTCATCGCGGCGTTGGGGCTGATAAAGGCCGCCGCCGCTGCCGCTCATAAAAAAGCAGGCCGGCTCGACGGAAAAATCGCCGACGCGATTATCGCCGCGGCAAAGGAGGTCGCCGACGGAAAACTCGACGAGCATTTCCCTGTCGATGTCTTCCAGACCGGTTCGGGCACCTCGAGCAATATGAACGCCAACGAGGTAATCGCCAACCGCGCCAACCAGTTGCTCGGCAGGGCTGTCGGTTCCCAAAGCCCCGTCCACCCGAACGATCACGTCAATATGGGTCAGTCATCCAACGACGTTATCCCCTCGGTGGTTCACATCTCGGCGGCCCTTGCGATTCACAACGAACTTATCCCGGCGCTGAAGTCGCTTCAATCGGCCCTGGCCGAAAAGGCCGACCAGTTTGACAAAGTCGTCAAGGTCGGCAGGACGCACTTGCAGGACGCCGTACCGGTTCGTTTGGGGCAGGAGTTTTCCGGCTATGCCGCCGCGATCGCCGGCGCGATAGAGGTGCTGGATTCGGTTGTCGAGGGCCTGTGCGAACTGGCGATAGGCGGAACGGCCGTCGGGACCGGGCTGAATTGCCCCGAAGGTTTCGCCGGCGAAGTTTGCCGAATCGTCGCCGGTAAGACGCACCTGCCGTTCCACGAGTCGCCCAATCACTTCGCCGCCCATACTGTTCCCGTTCCGGCCGTTCGTGCGTCCGGGGCGCTGAAGGTAGCAGCCGTGGCGTTATCGAAGGTCGCCGGCGACATACGCCTGCTCGGTTCGGGTCCGAGATGCGGGTTTGGCGAACTGGTCCTGCCGGCCCTCCAGCCAGGAAGTAGCATCATGCCCGGAAAGGTCAATCCGGTCATACCTGAAGCCGTCATTCAGGTTGCCTGCCAGGTCATCGGGGCCGATGCAGCCGTGGCCGCAAGCGCACTCGGAGGGGTCGGGAGCATACTTGAGATGCACCTCGCCTGGCCTATGATCGCCGCCAACCTGCTGGAGAGCACTTCGCTGCTGACCAACGCCGCCAAGGTGTTTAAGCATAAATGTGTTGACGGTCTTACCGCGAATGAAAAGCGATGTGCCGAACTGGTCGCCCAATCGCTGATGCCGGCGACGGCGTTAGCGCCGAAAATCGGATACGACGCAGCCGCCGATATCGCCAAACAGGCACACGAAACCGGAAAGACCATTCGCCAAATCGCGCTTCAGCAAGGCGCTGTCAGCGAAGACGAATTGAACGAACTGTTGGACATTCGCGGTCAGACAGGCCTATAATCTGCGACCGCTGTGGGTTTCGAGTTGGAGAAACATGAGATGAATGTTGTCCTGGTGGTTTTTGATTCTCTTCGCAGGGACTGTATTGGCTGCTACAACGACAGCGAGCCGGGAAGCCCGCCCTGGGGCT
>DAOVLS010000457.1 GCA_030631125.1 Planctomycetales bacterium | reverse complement strand
GACGGCACGGGCGATTTTCTGCTCTGCCTCCTGCAAATCGTTTTCCGGCAACTCGGCCGGCGGTATTTCCAGGCCGAACTTACTTCGCGTCGATTCAGCCAATGCCTGAACCGCAAAACCGCCCGTCAGGAATTGCTGAAGTTCCGTCAGGTCAATCGACTCTATGTGAGCGGCGGCGGCTTCGGCGAGAGACCGTTCCATTTCGGCGGGGGTCATCCGTCGAAGTTGGTTCTGTGGAAGATTGACCTTGAATCGGCTCATCGCCCAGGAAGACAGCCCCTTCAAGTCCCATTCCTTCGGGTCCAGTTCCTCGTCGGCGTATTCTCCGATGGTTACGTTTATGACGTTGGTCGCTTCCTCTGCCGCTCGGTTGTGGAGATCGGCTTCGAGTGCGGGGAAATCCTCGATGGTCCTGCCGCGAATCTGGTCGGGTCTGAGGTTCAGTTCCAGGTTGTGCCGGACCCATTCAGCCATACACCGCTGCGGGTAATCGCCGGAGAGGTAATCGGCCACCGCATCGCCGATTGTCTCGTCGATCATTTCGCGGATGATGCTCTCGATGTCCTCACCGGCGAGTATCTGCTGGCGGCGCGAGTAGAAATACCGCCGCTGATGGTCCATCACCTCGTCATATTCCAGCAGGTTTTTTCTGATGTCGAAGTTGCGCTGTTCGACCTTTTTCTGTGCGCGTGCGACGCCTTTGCTGATGCGTTTGTCCTCAATGGCCTGACCTTCCTGCAATCCAAGCCAGCCCAGGACTTTGAGCGTCCATTCGCCGGCGAAGATTGCCATCAGATCGTCCCGCAGCGAAAGGAAGAATCGGCTGGAACCGGGATCGCCCTGGCGCCCCGATCGTCCTCGCAACTGGTTGTCGATTCGCCGGGCCTCGTGGCGTTCGGTCGCGACGATGTGCAGGCCGCAGGGAACGTCGGTTCGACACTCGCTCCTGCCCCGCCGGGGGAAAGACGGGTCGATCTTCGGTTTGAAACAATGTGCGCACTTCGTAGCAGCATCGTACTCGGTGCAGTGGATACAGCACTTGGTCGAACCGGGCGGGAACAAATCCTGCGGCTTGACGCCCAGTTCAGCCAATTTCTCATCCGAGGGAACTTTGCACGTATCGAGCACCACGCCGGCCCCCAGTTTGATGTCCGTACCGCGACCAGCCATGTTCGTCGCGATTGTTACGTTTCCGACCATCTCTTTCGAGCCGCGTTTAATCGGGCTTTGCATTCCCGCGAGCATGACGATGTCGGCTTCGCGTGCGGCGTTTTCGGGGCGGGCGTTGAGAACCTCGTGATTGATACCGTAAGATCGCGTCAGCATCTCGCTGAGATAATCGGATTTCTCGATGCTCGTCGTGCCGACCAGTACGGGGCGACCAGCCTTGGAATAAGTGTTAATCTCCTCGACCAGCGCGTTGTATTTCTCTTCGACCGTTCCGTAAATAAGGTCGTTATAATCCATGCGGTTGACGGGGCGGTGCGTCGGAACGCAGATCACGTCGAGTTTATAAATCTTCATAAACTCTTCCGCCTCTGTCATGGCCGTACCTGTCATACCGGCGAGTTTTCCGTAGAGTTTGAAGAAGTTCTGGAGCGTGATCGTCGCGAGTGTCTGGTTTTCCTCCTTGACGGGGACACGTTCCTTCGCCTCGACGGCCTGGTGAAGCCCGTCCGACCACTGCCGCCCTTCCATGAGTCGTCCGGTGAACTCATCGACGATGATGACATCGCCGGTCTGGACGACGTAGTCCTTATCGCGTTCATAGACGACGTGGGCGCGAAGCGACTGGTCCAGCAGGTGAGGCCATTCCATGTTCGCCCCGACGTAAAAACTTCCCACCCCGGCGACATCCTGTGCTGCGCTGACGCCTTCGTGGGTCAGGTGGGCGGACTTCTTGTCCAGTTCGACTTCGTAGTATTTCGTCAGGCCGGCGATTTCGTCCTCGGCGCG
>DAOVLS010000309.1 GCA_030631125.1 Planctomycetales bacterium | reverse complement strand
TATTTTCTTCGGTGCAGGCGCAGTTGTCGTCTTCGAAGGCACCACGTGCGCCACGCACACCTCGAATCCCGCTACGCCATAATCGTCGCGTCCGTGGATAATCAGCGGTATCAGCGCCCGGGCGGTAACGTCCGATCTGACGCCGGCGCGATTCATGTTCACCGAAGGCGGGCGGTCAGGCTCGATGCGTATAGCGTACGCCGCCCCATGCTTATTCGTTATCCCCTCGGTGTCGGTCAGTTCAAACTGGAGTTTCACCGAAGACTTCTCCGGACGCTCCGGCAGGTAGAAATGCCCTTCAATTCCCTTTGGACCGGCCTGATCGGACGTGTCGCCGGTACTGACCAGCCTCAAAGGCGCAACTTCTTTTCCGGCCAGCAGCAACCTCGCGTCAGCCAGCGGCTTGTTGGCCCGACCGGACAGGGCGACCCTGCTGCCCGGAGGAACGGACAGCACGCCGCGCTCCACCTCAAGCGTAGCCTGCGGACGATTCATGTAGGCCGGGTAATCAATCGTAAACCTTACGTCCAGCAGTTCCGGCGGATCGACAACCGCCACGTAACAATCCCTAGTCCTGTCGTCGTTGCCCGTTACGTAGAACTCAAAGGGTTCAGCCACGTTGCTGAAGTTTTTTACATAGATATTTCCGCCTGCGCCTGCGCCTGCGACGTTTTCAGCAACTGTGCCCAGACCCGGGAAGTCCATGTGGAAGGTAACTTCGTCCGGCACGACATGCTCGGCATCGGCATGGACCGTAATGTTCAGGCTCCTGCCGCGGACCACCCTGAATACGAGTCGGTCATCAACTTCCCGCCCGCCCTCGATGCTCAGGTATGTTTCCTGAGGCCAGTCAACATTCGCAAACAAGACGTTGCGCTGAAACCACAGACCCATCACCTGCGAATAGCAGACGCCGTAGAGCGCCAATATGACAACAGCCGCTGCCGGCAGGGACATCAACTTCCATGTTCGCCTGGATTCTACAGGCCCGCGCGGGTCCAGGTTTTTCACCAATTCGCCGGTCTGGTCGGCCACTTTGCGGACAAGAACCTCAGAAGCGCCGCGAGTGCCCATACCTCCGGCTGCGAACTGCAACGTGCTGATGAGGCGGTCGTCAAGGTCGCCGTAATGGTTCTCCAGCACAAGCGCCAGTTCCTCTTCGCCCATCGGTACGCGTAGTGGTCGCAGACCGAACCGCCATACGACGTAAGCGACGCCGGCGAGCGTCAGAAGCACAATCAGCCCGCGCTGGGCGCGGTCCATGTGCAGGGCGTAGTCGATCCCCAGCGTCAGAAAAATCCCCACCACCAGCGCCAGGACTATCCACGCCAGGGCGCTTCCGAGAAGATTCGCCCGAAGCGCCCACTTCAGCGAATTCAACTTCGCGCGAATATCACCAGTTACGAGATCGTCAAATGCCATCAATGCTCCTCGATTTCCAATTCCGGCCGGCAGGCAGGCAGGCCCAATTTCCAATTGAAAGAACACAAGCCGGTTCTTTTCTGTCAATTGGAAATTGACAATTGAAAATTGTTAAGTCATATTGTTTTTCTTCCGCAGTATCCATTCCGCCGCCAGCAGCCCCACCACCAGTATAATTGCCAGCGGAACATCCCACAGTTCGTGCGGCACGTCATTGAAGACGGTCATTTTCCCCGGCGGGATCAGCTTGGTGAGGCGACCGCTGTCGTGGACCACCATAAAACGTTCTTTCGAGGCGATGGTCTCAAGCGTAGCGGGGTCCGCCTCGGGATGGACGAATTCTTCGGCAGGAAGCGTTACCGTAATCGTCTTTCCTGCCACTTCACCCTTGTAAGACGAGTCGTCCCGCATGGCCGTTAATTCAAAAACGCCGACCTCTTTGAGTGTTACCAGCGCGTCGAAGTGTCCCCTGGCCTTTTTCTTCGCATCGCGCCTGAGAGTTACGGTGTGAACCGCCCCGGTAGCGGTTTCGATAATATCCACCTGGAATTTTTCTTTGTCCAGCGGTTTATAGTCCCGGTCGTAGGCTTCGACCCTGATTCGTACTTCTTCGCCCACGGCGAAGCGGTCTGCGCCGGTGGTAATAATAATTCGCTTTTTCTGGAGTCGTCCTGCCGCCAGGAAGTCCACTACGTTAGACCAGAATTTCTGGTAGAATATCCCGTCTTCAACGCACCGCCAGCGCCAGATTTCGTCGGTTCCGAAGTACAGGCTCCGCCCCTTACCGTAGTACTGCACGGCGATAAGCGGGGTCGGCTCGCCGTCGGGGCCTGACATGAGGTCGGTCGGGTCGCTGCTGACAGCAAGCGGCGAGGCAAGAGGTTTGAGCGAAAGGACCGGATGCGTCCAGTACACACCCGGAAGTATCTTCCAGATGGCTGCACTTTCGATCGGCTTCCGACCTCCTAATCGTGTCGCCGAATGCTCCAGCCCCAGCGCCGTGGGAACCATCTGCCAGGCAGACGGCTGGCCTCGAGTGATCCGTTCGGCGATATGACCGCTGCGCTGACCGAGAACCACGGGTAGCAGATCCGCCAGAGGCCCAAAAGGCCCACGCCCGGTCAGAGTGATGTCGCTGTGCTTGTTGGAGGCGATGTAGCACAACCCGCCGTGATGGTCCGAAACGAAACTCTCCAGCATTCCCACGAACTGACCGTCAAAACCTTCTTTCGTATAAGCGGGGTCGTAAAGGATTACCGCATCGTAATTGAACAGTTCCTTGCGGGTTCGCGGTAGTTGCTTCAAACGCATCTTTTCGCTGGAGGCTTCCTGGTTGAACTTGGCCTCGGCGTTCTGCTGCCAGGCGCTGACGGCGTAGCGGTCCGGGCTGCGAAGCAGTAAATTGCGCAGATACAGGAACTCCCACCCGGCGTCGCCGCTGACGAAGAGGATTTTGATCTTTTCCTCGGAGACCCGTATTTTTGTCGTCGCGGCGTTATCTTCATCGGAAAACTCGCGGTCCAGAGGTTTTACCTCAGCCTTGTAGGTAAACTCGCCCAGTTCACCGGTCTTTTCCACAATCAGCGACACTTCCTGGGCTTCGCTGCCGGAAGCGCCGATATCACCGGCGAGAATTACCTGCTTGACCACGCCGGTATCGGTCCAGGCTTGGCCCTTTACAAGCCTGCTAAACAGGCGGATTTCGACGGTCTGCCCGGCGCAATTGCGATTGGACAAATACGCCGTCAGTTCGATTGCCGAGCCTTTGCGAACCTCCGCAGGCCCCTGCAAACGCACCACCGCGACGTTCCGGGGCGGAACCGGATCGCCGACGGCGACGGCAAAGACGGGGATACCACGCTGGCGAAGGTAGTCACGGGCGGCGTTGAGGCGGTTGCCGGTCTCACTACCGGTAGTAGGCTGACCGTCGCTGATAAGGACGATACCGGCGACGCGCCGACCTGTAAGCCGATTGGCTGCGTCGCGCAGGGCCGAAGCAAGGTTCGTTTCGTACCCCCCTGCCGACAGAGACCCAAACGCCGAGGCAATCTCATCCGACGCAGCAGTCTGGCGGTCGGGATCATCTCCTGCCACTTCGACATGACCGACCGGACGAGTGTACTTGCCCTCCTCCGTATCGCTACCGGGCTGGGACGTGGAAAACCGCAGCAGCACCAGCGGATGATCCTTCGCCAACTCCGCCAGCGGACCGGACCGGTGGGCGAGTATCCGCCGGACAATCTCCGCACGACTTAATGAAGCCAATTCATCCTGGCTTATGTCGAGTTTGTCGGCCAGGGCGCTTCGGAGCGGAGCGTCGGCGTATTGGTCCTTCAGCGACATTGACAGGCTGTCATCGGCGAGGACGACAACGGTGGAGTAAAGGTCTTTCTTGTATCGCAGGACCAGTCCCGGCTGGAACAACATCGCCAGGATAAGCACGATCACCGCTATACGGATCCCGGCGATTGTCATCTTCGTCCGCCGACGAGTATCGCCCTCTCGCAGGTAGCAGACCACCGTCAAAGCCACCAAAGCCGAAAACACGACAAACAACCCCAGGATAATCCAGTTGTTGTACTCGGCGGCGAAACGCGGCGACCAACTGTCGGCGCCGGCAAGTTCGCCCGGCTTCAGTCGCAACATCCATTCAAGAAAACGTTTCATAATGCTCCCGG
>DAOVLS010000159.1 GCA_030631125.1 Planctomycetales bacterium | reverse complement strand
GCCTATGGGCTTTGAGTCAATCGAGGTTATCGGTTTGACTTGCCAGATGCATGCAGTGTAGAACGCCTCGTCGAAATCAGCGATCCTTTCCGGCCTGATGTCTGTTTCCTCCACCTCGTAGCCAAGGTTTTCGGCAACGCAGATAACGCTGTCCCTGGTGATGCCCCCAAGCGTGTTCCTGAGCGTGGGAGTGAGAATTTTTCCGCCTTCGACGAAGAAAATGTTTGCTATCGGGCCTTCGGCCACGAAACCTGAAGTGTCCAGAAGTATCACCTGGTCGCAGCCTTTTTTCTTCGCCTCCATGAGGGCGAGCGCCCCGTTGACGTAGTTTGCTGCGACTTTCGCGCGGATCGGTATTGTCCTGGGATCGAGCTTCATAATCGTGGAAATTCCCGCAGTTACAGGCTTGACAAGGTCATCAATCGTTATGCTCTCGCGATCGAAATCGAAGCAGAAGATCGCCATTTCCACCTTCGGGTCTGCCGGCAGGACGAGGAACTCCTCCACGGGATAGTAGGCGAAGAACTTCGCCATGCCGAACGAGACGTCGTTCTCGGCGGCGGTGGCGACGACGGCCTCCATCACCTTTTCCGGAGACATGGGCATGTCCATGAAGAGGAGTTCGGCGCTGTCGAACATCCTGGCTATGTGCTCTTTGAGGCGAAAGAATGCCCCGCCTTTTGCGGTCGGCGAGATCGACACCACATCGAAAATTGCCGAGCCTCTGCTGAAACTATGCGAGAGGATGGAGACCTTCGCATCCTTACAATCCACAAACTTGCCGTTGACTTGTGCTTTCATGGTTTCTCTGTTCGTGCTTCGTAGTCAATAGGACTCTTCGAGAGAGTCATTCTTTACTTTTTCTCATTGATTCGCGCTGTCCTGCTGGTCATCCCGTTGGCTAACCGCCGTTTTGTGCGGGTCGTGTTGGAGTAATCGTCAAGCCGAAGCATCGCATGTCGGGGAATCCGGCCGTGATTTTTTTCATTGCCTCATCCCGGTCGCCCCGGCTTTTGGCGACTAATTGCGCTGTACCGTCGCCCTGGCTTCCGACGCCCTTGCCGCCGTGGATGTGCTCGGTGATTTCTTTCATTGACAGGACCTCGTGCAGCAGGGGGCTGGCGAGTTGTTCGGGGCACGCCGGCGCTATCTTTGCGTCGAAGTTTTCCTGTGCGGCGGTCATTACTTCGCCCAGTTCGGCGGCGTCTCCGCGGACCAGCGCGCCGCAGCCCCGGCGGACGAAGGTTTCATTATCGGCGCCCAGCGCGTCGCGGAGATCGGCGTTGTCGGCGTAAGCGCCCTGGAGGTCGGCGAGAATCTTAACGGTATCCTTGTTGCCGGCAAGATCGACGAAGAACATGTCGATTTGCCCTTCGGGGAAAATCGGCTCGATGCGCACGTCGTCCGGGCCTGTGAAGCTCAACAGCACCGGCGTCTTGCCGAAGATGCACGCCTGGTCCATCCTTCCGCACTGGCTTCCGGTCAGCCTCTCGCCGCGATAGGCAAGGTCCATCAGTTCGTGCGGGAAGAGGTTCAGCCCATAGACGGCGTCGAACGCCCTGGCGACGGTGATGCACACAGCCGCCGATGAAGAAACGCCCTTTTTCAGAGGCAGGTCCATCTTGTTGATGTTCAGTTCGATCCCGCCGACGTCGTGGCGTTTGATGACCTCGTGGGCGACGCCCGCGCAGTGGCGGAAAAATTCGCTGCTGTCGGTGGCGGCGGAAAGAAGGTCCGCCGGGTCAAGCCGGCATCGGATCCGCCGGTGCCGCCCTGAGAGACGACCATCCGGTGTCGGAAGGGGGGTCTCGACGATCAGTTCATCGGCTACCGTCGCCGTGGCGCCGATGCCCTGGTCTGTCCCGATGACCAGGCAGTACCCCGTGTGCCGCCCATACTGGCCAGCCCAGTCGGCGTGCTCGCCCAGCAGACACACTCGGCCCGGTACGAACAGTTCAATCCGGCTTTCCCGTGGTTTTTCCATCGCTTTTAACAGATCGTCCCGTAAGTGCGGGAGGTAAAGAATAAATCGAAATATGCGGATACAACTTGAAAGGATTATACAACGGGTCGGCGATTAATGTCAGGCGCCAACTTACCGACGGGACCGTCCGCCAGTAACACTCCGCCACGGTAAAGTTCCCCGTCAGCAGCAGTCTGAAGAAATCCTCCGGCAGGGGGAAGGCGTGGAGGTACGGTTCGTTGACGGCGCCGAGCGTGGCGGCGACGCCGTTCTGCAGCATCTTTACGCACCATTCGTTCGCCAACGGCGTTCGCAGATGATGGGCCTCATAACTGGCGATGTGCCAGGCGACCGCGCCGCGAGACCACTTGAACGCCGGTATGTATTTCCGCAGGCTGTACCAGCCAACGTAAAGGGCTGCGTCGGGACACTTGCCGCGAGCGAATAACGCCTTATTCGTGTCCAGTACTACCGGAATTTTAGTGTGTTTTTTTACGATACCCGCCAGTTTCTTCAGGTGCGCGTCGTAGGGCGGATATTTCCCGCCGGCGTCGATGTAAAACTTACCCTTCAGCCCGACCTTTTCGGTTTCGATTGAATCCTTGATAATCCGGAGCGCCTCGGCGATCGAAGGCCCGTCGATGCGTGCGGTCATGATTATCTCGGCGGGCGTGTTTGCCGGGCGGGTTTTGGCATGCACCAGCCGCCAGAACATCGGATTGGGCCTGGCGCCTCGCAGAGGTCGGTCGCCCTGCTCCCAGAGAAGCGACAGTTCGCTATCGACCGAGGCGTCCTCGCCGACGATTTCAAGGGCATGGAGTTTCTTGTCGCAGTAGGCATGAGCGAAGCTGACGCCGTTGAGCCGAATCAGCAGTTCGACCTGCTTGTGGACTGTCGCCGGTGTTTCTTCAAGCCCTATCAGCCGGACAATTTCGACTCTGTCCGCCGTCATCTCCCGTTTGATTTGGTCCTTCTCTGCGCCGCTGACGATTGATTCGTCCGGCGGTTTTTTCAGCCAGCGATTTGCCCCGTATGTATCCAGCCGAAGCGATGCAATTTGTCGCAGGGCGATGCGGCGTTTCGCCTTGTCGGTCAGTTTTTGCGCTTCGGTCTGTTTTTCCTTTAGTTCGGCGTCGAAGGTTCGCTTGAGTTTCGAGAAGGTTGGCGGCTTGTCGAGTCTCTTGGCGGCGCCCGGAGCGAACAAGGCTCCGACCGGGCGAAGTGTCTTTGTGCGCTGAACCGGAAAATCCCTTCCGATGGTCCCGACTAATTCGGCGTTGACAGTCAGGCGTCCGTGGAGCCGTGTCCGGGTGGATTTATATGTGGAGATGAGTTCTTGTTGCTCTTTGGTCATTTTTGTTCCGAGGACGCGGACCGGTACGCCCCACATCAGCACGATACACTTGATCTTTCCTTTGAGTTTGTTGCGTGTGAGGAACTCCCGCAGCGGGTCGCGGATGTTGTCGTTGTATTCCTTGCGTGAGACGATCGCGCCGGCTGTGGTGCGGAGTACGACCATTCGCGACGGAAGAATGTTCCGGGCCAGGCAGTAGTATTTGCCCAGTTTTTCCGAACCTCTGGCGTTGGCGTTGACGACTACCACGACTTCCTGCGGCCTCAGAGCCTTTGCAGACGCCGGCGACAGGAGGCTCGCTACGGTAAGACAAGATAGAAAAAGCCAATGTTTTGTCATTTCACTCGCCACCGTTTGTGGACGATAAGTAAATCGTATGGGCGGCACGGTCAATCTGGAGCGCAGCGGAAGGTTGGCCGTGGTATGCATGACTGAACATTCCACGGCCAAGCTCCGCTTCGCTGCGCTTGACCGTGCCACCCAGCCTTGCATTTGTATAAGCATACCAGAATCAACGGTTTGGGAGTAAGGAGATTTTTCGTTGTCGCCGCTTTCGGTCGGTAAGCATACCGCGCATGGGTTGTGGCATATCGTCCTTGCCGGGATGATCGCGCTGACGGTCGTCGCCGGCGCAGGGGTGATGGGCGCTTCGGCCGGTGGGTGGATTGTGCTGATACTTTGCGGGATGGGGTTGTGGGTCTGCTGGTTGTACTGGCGCGGCGCCGAGAGCGAAGCCGGCATCCCCGGGCACGTTCTCCAGCCGTTCCTGGCCGTTCCGATAATCATCCTGCTGGCGCACATTCTTGCCGGCGGAAAGGTCGATCCCGAAAACGGACGTGTTAATCTCCTGGCTGAAAACGACAGCGGGTTGATGATACGGATGATGACGCTGGGCCTGCTGGTGCTGCTGGTGCAGGATGTCCTGTCGCGAGTTCGGCAGATGCGGTGGCTTCTGACGGCGATCGGATTAATAGTGGCTGTCGGTGCGATACTGAAATTGTCCAGCCAGTCTCCCGGCCCCGCTATTGAGGCTGTGGCATTGAGCGGTCTGGCGGGAGCGGGCGTTCTGTTGACGCCATGCTGCCTTCCCGGCAGGACAAACAGGACTGAAACAGTGATGCGTGTAACTCTTGCGGCGCTGCTTGTGTCGCTGCTGATTGTTTCGCACCATCGGGCCGCCGCTGCTGCGATTTTCGCAACGTGCGCCGTTAGCGGGACATTGCTGCTGGCGGGTGTGTTCCTTCGGCGTCATCGCGTCAGGCTTCTGCTGGCCGGGGCCGTGCTCGGCATCGGCGGGATCGTCGCTATAAGTCAACTGAACCTGTCCGGGTGCAAATGGATTTCCGAAACGACCTTTTTCGGCGCAGGCGGGCTGGACGCCTCTTTGCCTCCCGCCGGTATGTCTGGGATGGGGCTTCTGGCGATTTCAGCCGGTTGGGTCGGACTTGCCGCGGTCGTCTGCGGGATGTTGTCGGCCTTGGTGTGGAGCCTGTATGTCTCTCGCAATGCCGCGGCGGGCGATCAGGCAAGATGTGCGGTCTGGTCGGTCGTCGTAGTCCTCAGCGGGTGCGGATTGTTGGCCTCCGGCGGCCTGGGCGCGCCGGTCGTAACCGTCGTAGCCGCAGTTACCTGGGGACTTATGCCGCACGTGATGGCCCATCCGGTCCGAAGGTACCGCGGGTGGGTCGTGATGGCCGCTTTCCTGGCGGCGATGGTCGTGCTCGGGCTGGAAAGCAGGGTCGGCCGGTCTGCATGGGTTCGACCGCTGCTGAAGGGAGGCAGCGATGCGGTGATGCACCTGCTCGGCGCGTTTTTGCTGACGGCTGTGATATTATGGCAAAGCCGCTGCCGATCATGGGGGCGGGCGATACTCTGCACCACCGCCGGCGCTGCCGTCGCAGCGATGGGCGAATTGGCGCAAATGTATCTTTCCACCCGCAGCCCGCAACTTTCCGACGTTGCCTGGGACATCGCCGGTGCAGCCGCGGCGCTGGGAGTCTTCGCGCTCATCCACACCGCCCGTCGAGTCGAACAATTCATCTCCGTCAGGCCCAAGGTATCCTATGAAGGATATTTTTAATAGGGGACGCTAACCTATTTTTGTGTTTGACAAGGCGAATTCACAACGTAAGTGCAACGGGTCGTTCATGGAACACCTCTACGGGCATCCGGTAGTTGAGGCACTTTCGTGGCCTGTTGTTCAGTTGCCAAACATACGACGCAAGATGCCAATCTGTCAACTGTGAAAAGTCCATTGCTTTGGGCACGTACTGCCGCAGCAGGCCATTGGTATTTTCATTCGTGCCGCGCTCCCACGAGCTATACGGATGAGCGAAGTACACTGACAGTCCCAGCAACCGCGTCAACTCTTTGTGACAGGCAAACTCTTTTCCGTTGTCGGTCGTCAACGTCTTGCGTTTCGATGTCGGCAACCGGCGCATCGCATCGTGCAGCGCTGCGGTCACCGAAGCCGCTGTCGCCTGCTCCACCTTCCGCGCAACGGTGTAGCGGCTGGTGCGGTCGACGTTGGTCACGACATACCCGCTGTGGCCCTTGCCGGCGATCGTGTCGCCCTCCCAGTCGCCGAGGCGCGTTCGGCCGTTGACAACCGCGGGACGGTCATCGATGCTT
>DAOVLS010000171.1 GCA_030631125.1 Planctomycetales bacterium | reverse complement strand
TCGAACGCCAATCACTTGGTTCGGCGATGGATGTAGCGGGGCTTGCAAGGTCATACTATGACGAGGACGGCGTGCACAACGTGATCAATTCGCTTGTCTATGGTAGCGACCACGATTCGTACTTGCAGGCGGCAGGAGCGCTGGTGATTAATAAGAGCATCCTGATTACCCCGGCTTCCTGCGGGCATGCCGCCGGTACAGCGGTCAACGCGGCGGGGACGCTGACCTTCAAAGGTCTGCTTCAGGCGATGCGCGATGAGGGCGAAGGTTGGCCCGATGCGACCGGTCTGGTGTCGCGGCTAATAGCCAAGGTTACAAAGACCGGTCCGGGCGATGATATTACCTGCTTTGACGGGACCATTTCACTTTTGGGGCAGAATAGCGAAAACTGGGTGCGGGCTGTCCTGACCGGAGATGCAGACACTGCCGCTCTTCAAGAGGCATGTAACGACATTGAGATTAGCGAGGGTTTCGCCAGCCTGGAACTCGACAGCGTCAAGGTGGATTTCAGTGTTCCCGCCGTTGTCGGGCAAACCTTTTACGTCAAAATACTGTTCCACACCAAGACCTATATCCCCGCATGTGCAGAAGGATTGGGCGCTGAGGTATGCTTAGGGATCGGAGGCGAACTGGGGGAAGGATATTCCGTCGGCGGCGACCCGGAGGCCTACGGCGACGGGTATGGCGGCGGCGACTGGGATGACTGGCCCGATTGGCAAATCCCCGAACCCACAACTGTAATGCTGCTCCTGACCGGCGGGTTGCTCGCCCTGCGACGACGAAGAAAAAACCTCAACTAATTTCACCGCAGAGACCGCAGAGACCGCAGAGCAAAAAACAGAGTTTTATTTTAACAAAATCGCTCTCAGGTTTTTTTACAATAAATACCTCTGCGATCTCTGCGTTCTCTGCGGTTAATGAGAATTCCTCTAAACGAGCGAGGTGCAGGGATGTCCCGTCAACGTCGTCTGGTCCATTTCTCCGGCAGCGTTCAGGGCGTGGGGTTTCGTTTTACAGCCAGGCGATTGGCGGATGGATTTGACGTAACAGGGCATGTCAAAAACCTGGCGGACGGGCGAGTCGAGATCGTCGTCGAAGGACCGCCCGACCAGATAGACGCATTCCTCCAGGCCATTCACGAGCAAATGGGGAATTACATTCGTAGCACCAATCAGCAGACTGTTGCTCCGACCGGCCGGTTCAGCAGTTTCGAAATCCGGTTTTGATGCGGGTTATAAAAAAACATCGCCGAACTCCCAAGCCGATATGCGTATCGGCTTGGGAGTTCGGCGCTGTTTCAACAGAAAACCATCCAACCCGCGTTGTCCTTTCAGGCTTGTCCGCTTTATTCGTGTCGCAGCGCCGTGATCGGATCGAGTTTGGCGGCGCGTATGGCTGGGTAAAGCCCAAATATTATGCCGACGCTCACGCTGACGCCCAGCGCCAATACGATACCGTAGGCGGGTACGACCGTGGGCATACCGGCGAATTGCGTGATCAGCCAAGGCATCAGGATTCCGATCCCGATACCAATCAGTCCGCCGATGGTGGACAGCACGACCGTCTCAATGAGGAATTGCCCGATGATCTGGCGCTGCTTGGCCCCGATGGCCCGGCGGATGCCGATTTCGCGCGTTCGCTCGGTTACAGAGGCAAGCATGATGTTCATGATACCGATGCCGCCGACGAGGAGGCTGATGCCCGCGATGGAACCCAGTACGATGTTGAACGTCCGCTTAGTGGCTTCGGCCTGCTGAAGCAGGGCCAGGGGGACGCTGATATGGTAGTCTTTCTTCTTGTGAAACCTCTTCAGCATGGACTGAACGGCATCGGCTGTAGGTTCGACCTGGTCAATGGAACGTACCTGCACAAGGATCATGTGCAGTTCTACCATCTCCATTTCGAAAGTGCCTACGGTTCGTCGTATGGAGATGTCGCCAAAGCGGGCGCGGGCTACGTTCAGGGGGATATAGGCATCGACCTGCTGGTCGGGCGTCTGGATACTTCCGCCGGACTGCTCGGACTGGACGATCCCGATGATCTCGTAGTAGTCCCCGCCGATCCGCAACGGCTGGCCTATGGTGTGTTCCGTAGCCAGAAGCCGACGGGCGCCATACTCGGTCAGGATGCAGACAGGCGCCTGACGGTCGAAATCCATTTGGGTAAGCGTCCTGCCCGCCACCAGCGGGCGAGCGACCAGGTCGAACCAGTCGGGTGTCGTGCCCATTAAGCGGAGTTCCATTGCCCGCTCGCCGAGCCGGCCTTCTTTTCGGACATGTTTTACGGGCACGGTTCGTAAAACCGCCGGCATCGTCTCGCGTATGCGCTGCTCGTCTTCGTACAGCAGCCCATAGACGCTCATCCAGCCCCTGCGAGCAGTACCCTGTTGTTCGTCCTCGACGGGCTTGACGGCAGTCAGGATGATGTTGTTGCTGCCGAGTTTTCGGATCTGTTCCATCGCCTCCCGGCTGGCGCCTTCGCCGACGGCAAGCATCGCTATGACGCTTCCGACGCCGAAAACCACCCCCAGGACCGTCAGCAGCGACCGCAACTTGTGCAGCATCAGGTTCTTGACGCCCAGGCGAATGTTGCGAATGGCGCGGGACTGGTGCATTTATGCGTCTCCATCAATGCGTTCAATCAGCCCGTCCCGCATGTGCAGGCGCCGGCTGGCATAAGCGGCGATATATGACTCGTGGGTAACAAGAATGATCGTCTTGCCCCGACGGCTCAGTTCTGCGAACAATTCCATGATTTGTTCCCCGGTGGCTGAATCCAGGTTGCCGGTCGGTTCATCCGCCAGCAGAACGGCCGGATCGTTCGCCAGTGATCGGGCGACGGCTACGCGTTGCTGCTCGCCGCCGGACAGTTCCGCTGGTCGATGCTGCAGGCGATCATCCATGTCCACCATGGCAGCGAGTTCTTCGGCCCGTTCGGCGCTGTGGGCCGCCGCCCAGCCCTGGTAGTACAGCGGCAGTTCAATGTTCTCCTGTACCGTCAATTGCGGAATCAGGTTGAAACTCTGGAAAACAAACCCGATTTCCTGCAGGCGGATCTCACTGAGATTATCGTCGTTGAGCGTGCTGACGTCGTGATTGTTCAAGATGTAGCGACCGCGGGTCGGGCGATCCAGACAGCCCAGGAGGTTAAGCATGGTGCTTTTTCCCGATCCGCTGGGACCCATGATGGCCCAGAAACTGCCCTTGTTGATGAACAGGCTCACCCCGGCGAGCGCATTGACCTGTGTTGCTCCCATCTGGTAGATCTTATGCACATCTTCCAGGACGATGAGTTCTTCCTGATCGCTGTGATCTAAAGTATCGGCAGGTTTTCCGATCATCGTTCTTCCCTCGGAGATTGACGAGGTCGTCCGCCTCGGTTGCCTCGGAGTTTTCTCAGTTTCTCACGCTGTTCAGGCGTGAGGCTTTCGAGCAGTTTCCGACGCTCCTCGCGCGACATTCCCCGCAACTTGCTCGGATCGAAGGCCGGTTGGGTCGAAGGCGGTTTTTCTTTCGGGCTTTGCGCCGAGTCGGTTTGTGCGGGCATGGTTGTGCCGGCAGGAATCGTCAGGGGTTGCCCTTCTTCTGCCGCAACGGCCGACGGGGCCAGCGGCGGCGCAAGGAGAACCGATTCGCCGTCTTCAAGCCCATCGATAATCCGTATTACGCGATTATTGTCCAGGCCCACTTTGACTTCGCGCAACTCTGGGCCGTTCGACGTCTGCACATACGCCACCGTCTTCCCGCCGACGCGCACGATCGACTGCACCGGGACGTAAAGGGAATCCGCATGTTGCTCAATAATGATCTCGGCCCGGCACGACATGCCCGGGCGCAGCGCGCCGGCGGCGTTGCCCTCGATATAGATTTTCGTGTCATACACCTTCAGGTCCGGATTCATGTGAGACATCTGCCCGTCCGGGAGCAAACCGATCTTTCCGATACGCCCCCAGAAGACCTTACCCGGCACGGCATCGACGGTAATGCGAACCGGCATGCCCTGACGAACTTTCCTGAGGCTTGCCTCGTGGACCTTTGTTTCCACCATCATGGCTGCGTCGGTCGGAAGGTGGATCAGTTCCTGGCGTTCCCGCACCTGCTGACCTTCGTCCAGGGGTTCGACGCTGCGCCAACGGCGTCTCTGTCCGGTTGTGGCATACACGACCATGCCGCTCACGGGCGATTTGATCCTGCATTTGGCGATCTGATCGTCGATCTTCTCCAGTTTTGCCTTTTGTCGTTCGTGTTCAGACTGCTTGGCCCTCAGCTCCGCTTCGGCCTGGATTATGTCGGCAGAGGCCTTTAATTTAGTGCGTCTCAATGCCTCCTTGGCCTGCTCCACGTCACTCTTTAACTGGTCGAGGTTCCTCTGATGCGTGTAGCGTTTCAACAGGTCCAGGGCGGAATTGGCCAAATCCAGGTTGATTTTGGTCCTCTTGGCCGCAAGATCATCGGCCTGAAGTTCCGTTCGTGTGATATAGTCGTCGTCGAACAGACGCTTGGACCAGTCCAGTTTATCGTTGGCTCGCTGAAGTTCTTCCTTGGCAATGTTTATGTCCGCCTCGGCCTTCTGGATTTCGCGCGGGTACTCGCCCTTAAGGTACTTCTCAAGGTCCTGCTCGGCGAATTTGTAGGCGAGGTCCGCTTTGGAGATGTCACTGTCCGTCTGGCTCTTCGTAACGGCCAGGTTTTCCCGGGCGCGAATGAAACCCGCTTCGGAATTCAGCACGGTGATTTGTTGCTGGTTTTTTTGGTCCAGCAACCGGCTGGAATCAAGTTCCACCAGCAGGTCGTCCTTCTTGACGTTCACGCCTTCGTCAATAAGGTACAGAATGGTTACCGTACCTTCGACTTCGCTCTTTACGACAGCCCGCTGGCGGTTCTGGATCGTGCCGGATTCGGTCAGGCTGATAACCAGCGGCCCGCGCCGGACGGATGCGGTAGCGACGCGGTTTGTATCCCCCGATCCGGCGAACCAGACGGCGTACACGACGGTTGTCAGCAACGCGATACACACAACGACCATGGTAATCCGCACCGGTCGAAACCGTAAATATCCCAGGGCCTTGCTACTGTTTATTGTTTTTTTCGGTATGGTATTCACGCCAATTCCCTTTCTCATCTACTTTCAGTACGCCCATGTCCCGCTGTAGTTCGAGTTCTGCAACGCGATAATTCACCAGCGCCGCCGTCAACGCATTCTGTGCCGAAACCAGCGACTCCCGGGCATCCAGGACGTCGCGGATTTCCGCCCGACCGGCCTGAAGGAACAACTCGGTGCTCTTTACACGCCGCTTGGCCAGATTCACCGCCCGCGCCTGGATCGTGTGGCTTTCTCTTGCCTGGAGGAGGCCCCGCAAGGCGTCGCGCACCTGGAGCTTAATCTGATCCTCGATTTCCTGAAGGTCGCGGGTCGCCCGTTCCAGCGCGATGAAACTATTGCGGTAAGCATTACGCTCGGCGGTTCGCTCCAGCGGAAGATCCAGAAGCAGACCGGCTGTATAGATGCCCTTTTCAGGCCTGAGGTGGGCGTCCGGCATCCTGGCCGAACCAAGCCCGCGGCGTTCGCCGGCCCGTCCGGCGCTCGTCAGGGTCAGTCCGGCGCGCAAGGCGTCAGCCATAACCACGACCTGACGCTGCGCGTCGAAAACCTCGCCCAGCGCCGTCCGCAGGTCAAGCCGATTGTCCAGGGCGATAGAAACCGCCTTCTCAGCCGCCATTTCCAGTGGGCCGCCGCCTTCGCGGGTTGGCT
>DAOVLS010000122.1 GCA_030631125.1 Planctomycetales bacterium | reverse complement strand
TGGAGCCGGGAAGCGAAGTCGTCTGCCCGCCCATAACCGACCCCGGCGGGGCAATGCCTATAGTAATGATGAACTGCGTTCCGGTCCCGTCCGATACGAACGAATTTTCCTTCAATGCCGGGCCTGAGCAGATAGCCGCCGCCGTTACCGAGCGGACGCGGGCGGTCGTCGTCGCCCAGATATTCGGCGAGCCGGTGGACATGGACCCCATAATGGAAATCGCCCGCGAGAAAGGTCTGGCCGTCGTCGAGGACGCCGCACAGGCGCACGGGGCGGTCTATCACGACCGGCCCGTAGGGACGCACGGCGACATCGCCGCATTCAGCACGATGTACGGAAAGCACTACGCCAGCGGCGGGCAGGGCGGGATATTCTTCACACGAAACGAAGACCTTTTCTGGAAGGCCCGGCGGTTTATGGATCGGGGAAAACCTTTCGGAACGGATGAACCGAACAACGTCCGCCTTGGGCTGAACCTCAACACGGACGAACTGTCAGCCGCTATCGGGCGGGTACAACTGCGGAAACTGCCTTCGATTATCGAACGCCGACAGGCCGTAGCGGCCGCCGTCGCCGAGGGGATAAAGCCGCTCCAGGCAGTCTCGCTGGGAAAAATTGTCCCCGACGCACAGGCAAGTTACTGGCACATGCGGGTAACTGTCGATACGGACAAACTCACCGTCGATAAGGACGCCTTTGCCGAAGCCGTCAAAGCCGAGGGCATCCCGGCCTCGGCTTCGTATCGCCACATCCCCGCAGAGCACGTCTGGTTCCGCAATCGTAACACTTACGGCCAAAGCGGCTACCCGTGGACCGCCCCATACGAACCGCCGAACCTGCCGAACTGCGAAGCGGTAGTGGTGCGAAACTTCCTCATCCACATTCACGAAAACTGGACCGATGAGGAAATCGCCGACACCGTCGCAGCACTGACGAAAGTCGAAAAGGCGTATCTGGAATAGCGGGCGCCATGCCCTCATGCGCAGGGCAGCAGAGCAGGTGGGCACCTGTCTGCCGACAGGCAGGTGTAACGTAGCGATAGACATGCTTACCCGCTTCGCGTGAAAGCATGGCGCCCATAAGATTCGTTGCGTTTTTTTATTTTCCTTGAAACCATGTTGGACCCTGTGCGTCAAACACAGGGTGAGGGCGACCACTTCGGTTGCCCGGGTGAGTATTCCTTTAAAGGAGCGCCAAAGATGAGAACCACAGCATTTTTACTGGCGATTGTAGCCTGCATGGCGATGGCTGTCCCGGCCTCGGCGGCAGAGGAAACCACTGTGCCGGTTACAAAGGTAACTGCCTTCAGCAGCGGCGTTGCCTACTTTGAGCACAACGGCGACGTTACCGGCGACGCCGAAGTCCTGCTGAAATTTAAGGTCGGGCAGATTAACGACATCCTCAAGTCAATGGTCCTGATGGACCTCGGCGACGGGAACATCACCGGCGTTACTTACGCCTCGCGCGACCCGATCAGCAGGGCGCTGAAGAGTTTCGGTATCGACATCTCCGGCGACCCGACGCTTGGCCAACTGCTTAAGCAGATTCGCGGGGCAACGGTCGTCATATTCACGCCGGAAGCGATTACCGGAAAAATCCTCGGCGTAGAGGTAAAGACGAAGCAAATCCTGCCTTCAAACACGCTGATAAAGCAGGAAATCCTGAACATCCTTACAGCCAAGGGCATCAAATCCCTGCCTTTGGACACTATCTCCGACATCAAACTCGTCGATGAAAAACTCAACTCCGAACTGAACAAGGCCCTTGCCTTACTGGTCGAAAGCCGCGACAGCAACCGCAAGCCGGTAAAGATTAACTTCACCGGCAAGGGCAAGCGGGCCGTCCGCATCGGGTACATAAACGAGGCCCCGGTCTGGAAGACCTCTTACCGCCTTGTGCTGGGCGGCCAGAAGAAGGACAAGGCCTTCATGCAAGGCTGGGCGATTGTGGAGAATACGTCCGATTTCGATTGGGAGAAGGTACGGTTGACGCTCGTTTCAGGCCGGCCCATTTCGTTTATCCAGGATCTCTACACGCCGCTGTACGTGCCCCGCCCGGTGGTCAGGCCTCAGTTGTACGCCTCGCTCCGCCCGCAGACATACGAAGAGGGCATCGCGTTGGCAGACGGCAAGATGCTCGCCCTGAAGCCCAGTTCCGCAGTACGAGGGCGGCGGGCTGGCGAGAGGCGTCGCAAGTCGGCACCGAGGGCGCCGTCGGGCCGAGGTGGTGGCGGTGGTATCGCATTCGATGCCGACATGGAAAAGAGCATCCGCAGCAGCGTCCGTTCGGCTGCGACGGCAAAGGCAGTCGGCGAGTTGTTCAGTTATGAAATCAAGACGCCGGTATCCCTGCCTCGCCGCAAGTCGGCCATGCTGCCCATCATCAACCAGGACGTCTCCGGCAGGAAGGTCAGCATCTACAACCAATCGGTTATGGCCAAGCATCCGCTCAACGGGCTTTGGCTGACAAACGACACGAAGTTGAGCCTGCTGGCGGGGCCTATAACCGTCTTCGACGGCGGGACTTACGCCGGCGATGCGCAGATAGGCAACCTCTCGCCCAAGGACAAGCGCCTGCTGAGTTACGCTATCGACCTGAAGGTCAAGGTGGACCCGTCGGAGAGTTCGGCTTCGAAGATTACCTCGGTAAAAATCGTTCGCGGCGTGGTGAACCTGACACGCAAATACGAATACAAGAAGGCCTACGTGATAAAGAACAAGGCCGACGCCAGGCGGACGCTTGTAATCGAGCATCCCCGCCGATCCGAGCGGAAGCTTATCAGCCCGGACGAACCAAAAGAGAAGACCTCGTCGCTCTATCGTTTCGAGACGGACGTCCCCGCCGGCAAGACCGGCAAGTTCGATGTCAAAGAAGAGCAGATAACCCGTCAGACCGTCGCTATTTTACCGAGCAGCGTCGGGGCGCTTACGTGGTACACAACCAACAGGGAGATTCCGCCGAAGGTCCGCGAAGCAATCGCCGAGGCGATTGCCAGGAAAAACGCCCTGACGGTTGCCCAGCGGAAGATTCAGGAGATTGAGCGGCTCATAGCCTCGCTCAACCGCGATCAGCAGCGCGCCCGCTCGAACATGAGTTCCTTCAGGAACAGTTCCAGCGTCGGGTACAAGCGATTTGCGAAAAAGGTGCTTGATGTCGAGACGAAGATCGAGCAGCTGCAACTGAAGTTAATCGAGGCCCGCGAAAGCGTCAGGAACCTCCGCAAGTCGCTGGAAGATTATATTCAGAATATGAACGTGGACTGACTTGACATCACAAGCGGGCCGCGGGTACAACGCCGAACGGCAAGTGCGATTCTCAGGGTCGGCTTGCCGTTTGGCTACTTTCAGCCTTGAGCGGGAGCAAGACGCAACATGACTGATACGCACACGGGTCAACCTTACGGTTTTTCGCTTTCGGATACGCTGATGGCCGAGGTGGGGGGTGTTCCCCAGTCCGCTCTGCATTACGATACGGACGCCATCTGTCGGGCGTACGAGGCCATTGTTCCGGTGGCAGAGCGCCTCGGTGCGGAGACGCCGCAGCCACGGTTGGCGGGTTTTGCTTATAATCACGCTTCGGCGCTCGGCGCTGAGATAACCTTCAAACCCGACTCGCCCGAACCGGGCATCAGCCCGTGTATCCACAGCCCCGAAGACATCGACCGGCTGGCCGAACCGGAGGACTACCTCTCGGCCGGTATTGTCCCGCAGCGTCTGGAGGCGCTGCGGCAGTTGAAGCAGCGCCGGCCCGACGCAAGCGAGTTCATCGGGCACGATTACGAAGGCCCAATCACCACAGCGGTGCTTCTGATGGGGCAGGATTTCCTCATGCTGCCTTACGACGACCCCGACCGGGCGCATCGCCTGCTGGAGTTCTGCGTCCGCAGCGCGCTGAATTACACCCGTGTCTTAATGGAACACCAGCACCGCCCGACAGGTCCGGCGCCGGTGGGGATGTGCGACGATTTCGCCGGGATGTTTCCACCGAAGATGTTCGCCGAATTCGTCGTACCATACTGGGATAAGATGTACGCCGGGCAGCAGGCTACCGAACGCTTCCTGCACTCCGAGTTACTTCGCCGGGAGCACCTGCCGTTCCTGACCGGACTGAAGATCGACACCTTCGACCCCAGCGTTGATGAGCACATCACCCCCGAAATTCTGCGTGATCACTGCCCGGTGCCTTACATGCTTCGGCTTTGGCCGGCGTGGGTTCAGCAGCAGTCCGCCGATGAATTGGTCCGGCTGTACCGCCGCATGGCGGGCTTCGCCCCAACTGTTATCAGTTTCGCTCTGGACCGTCTGGCCGATGAGTCGAAGATCGTCGCCCTGCTGGAAGTAGCAAAGGAATTGGCATAAGAAGGCTCTCTTCCGGCAGATTCGCTGCGATCATCTGCCGGCTTCAGGCGAGGGCTTCTTCGACGCTGTCGTAGATGTCGAAGAGTTTGGTCAGTCGCGTCGTTTCCAGCAGTTCGCGAACGGACGGGACGGGCGAGACCAACCTGATTTGCCCGGCGTGATGCCGGCACTTGAGATGCCCGACGATTATCGCGCCGAGACCGATCGAGCAGATAAAGTCCATCTCCCTCAGGTCCAGGACGATGATGGGGACCCGCTCGGCGGCGATTTGTTCCAGTTTTTCCTGAAGCCTCTCGGCGTCGGTCATCGAGACCGATCCTGCGACGGCGAGGACGACGGCGTTGTCGCGGGTCGTTACATTCATCAGGAACGGTTTGTTGTGAGACGAGTATGTCATTAATCGTCTCCTTCAATATTGCCCGGTGGGACGAGGCAGCCCCGAGCATTTGCGTTTGGCCATGCGGACCTCGTTTCCGCGGTCGTTGTAGGACACTTCATCCATATATGCTCGCATCAGCATGATGCCCCTTCCGGAGGGTTTTTCCAGGTTTTCATCGGTGGTGGGGTCGGGTACGACGGCCGGATCGAATCCGGCGCCCTCATCGCGGACGGTTATAGTCGTCCGTTCAGCCCCGACGTCGGCCGATACTATAACTTTCCTGGCGTGGTCGAACTTGTTACCGTGTTTGATGGCGTTTATCAGCGCCTCTTCCAGCGCCAGACGGATGGCAAAACGGTCGTCTTCGCCGTATCCGACGGCTTCGGCCTGACCCAGAATCTCCTCAGTAAGATGCCGGGCGGCGGTCAAATCGGTAGAAATACTCTTTTCAATCATGTATGCCAAGCCAACCCCGGCAACTTAAGACGCCGCTTCAGCGACGGCCTCGTCCCGACCGGCGCATATCTTAAAGACCTCGTTCAGGCGTGTGATAGTGAAGGCCTTGTGAATCGGCGGGCTGATATTGCACAGCACCAACCGACCGCCGCTCTGACGCGTGCGATTGTTGAGCGTTATCAGCATGCTCAAGGCGCTGCTGGACATATGAACGACGCTGACGAAATCCAGCACGAGCCGTGTCCCGTCAGCCTCGGCGACAATTGCCGACAACGCCTCGCCGATCTGCGAGATGCTCACCTCGTCGCGTATCTTCCTGTCGGTCAACTCGACGACAGTTACGTCGCCTTCTTTGAGAACCTTCAATCGAGTGGTCTGGTTTTCCATCAGTTCACTCCTTTTCCACGACATCCGGCGGAATGATACGCCCGAAGCACCGGTAATGTCAAGCGCGCCGGAGCCGAACGGCTGCACTACACCAGCGCCTGGATGATATTGGCCATGATGCTTGCCGCCAGCAGCGCCAACAATATGTAGATAAAAACCTTCAGTGCATCGGTGCTCAGGTAGAACATTTCCGGGGCGGGCAGCTCTTCTTCCTGCGTCAGGGTTGTCAGAGAATGAGCATCGAGTATATTGTGAACCTGTAAAGGCGGCTCGCCGCGGGCGACGGACTCCAGATCGACCAGCAGGTCGCCGGTGGAGGCGTACCGATCCTGCCTCTGCTTGGCCATCATCACCTCCACTACCTCGCCCAGCCCGACCGACAGCGACGTGTTTATGTGGTCCGGCGGGATCAGCGGGTCGGTGAGATGTTTGTTCATAACGGCTACGGGCGTCTCGGCCTCAAACGGCACTTGCCCGGTTACCATGTGATACAGCGTCGCGCCCAGGCCGTAGATGTCCGCGCGGAAGTCTATGTCCATTTCGCCTCGAATCTGTTCCGGCGAGATGTAGTACGGCGTGCCGTAGGCCTTGCCCGCCTCTGCCTGGGCGGCCTGGGTGTCTTCGGCCAGACGCGCCAGGCCCATGTCCGCCAGTTTCGCCACGCCTTCGGTGGTGATCATAATGTTCTTGGGTTTGACGTCGCGGTGGATCAGGCCTCGCTCGTGAGAGTGGGCCAGGGCCTCGGCAATCTCGATGGTTATTTTCAGGGCCTCGGCCTCGCGGAAGACCTTTCCACCGGCCAGTTCGTCATAGACGGTGTGGCCTTCGACGTATTCCATGACGAAGTAGTGGTATCCGCCCGACTCGCCTACGTCGAACGCCTGGACGATGTTGGCGTGGTTGAGTTTGGCCGCGGCCTTGCCTTCCTTGTAGAACCGCTCAACGTATTCAGGGTTCTCGCTGTATCGCTTGGGCAGGACCTTTATGGCGACCAGGCGGTCCAGGCTCAACTGCTTGGCCTTGAACACCGTCGCCATCGCCCCGGCGCCTAGTTTGGAAAGTATCTGGTAGCCGGGAATCTGCTGGGCGGGGCGAATCTCCTCAAGCGACTCGACCACTCGCTGTAACTGGCGGGTGGTAACGACGCCCTTATCGACCAGTATGCCGGCGAGGCTGCGCTGGCGGTCGTCGGCAGCAAGACGCTTCTGCTCGGAGACGCACTCGGCCACTTCATCGGGCGTGGCGAGGTTCTTCTCCACGACGACCCGACCGACCTCGGTGTCGATGGCCGCCGTTGATTGGGT
>DAOVLS010000169.1 GCA_030631125.1 Planctomycetales bacterium | reverse complement strand
GGTCGCTTATTGATAAGCACCTTTCCCGAGCCGGAGCGGATCCGGACGCGGGCGACGGCGCTCTTCCGCCGACCCGTGCCCCAGATGTACGTCTTGGACGACTGGGTCGCTTGTGGCGCCGATTCTTCAGTTACCGCCGGGGCGGCGGGTTCGGGTTGGGGCTGATCTGTCGCTGGTGTTTCATCCGTCATTGAATTGGCACCTTATAGTTCGAGTTTCTCAGGTTGCTGGGCCTGGTGGGGATGTTCAGGTCCGGCATAGACCTTCAGTTTCGTCAGCATCTGTCGTCCCAGGCGGTTCTTAGGCAGCATTCGCCTTATGGCCTCGAAGACGATTTTATGCGGGTGCTTCTCGCGCATCTCCTCCGCCGACAACGACTTATGCCCACCGGGATAGCCGGTGTACCGATCATACTGCTTGGTTGTCCATTTCTTTCCGGTCATGTGGATCTTCTCGGCGTTGACGATGATCACGAAATCACCCGTGTCCACATGCGGGGTGTACTCAGGGCGATGCTTGCCCATTAGGATCATAGCGACCTTCGTCGCCAATCGACCAAGAATCTTATCCTCGGCATCGACCAGATGCCACTTGGCGACGACTTCGCCGGGTTTTGCCATGTATGTCTTCATTGTCTTCTGTCCGTTACCAAAAATCCCAAATGCGAAAAGAGCACCGTATTATGACGCTTATTCCTTTCTTGTCAAGGATTTTGACGGAAATTTCACCTATCCGAACAATCGTCCGCCGAAGGCGTCGGGGGTGTAGTTGTTTTCGATGAAGAATTCGACTGCCTCGCCGGTCGAGCGGAAGAGGCGTGTAGCGGTTTCGGTGATGAACGGTGAGGGGGCTGCGTCGGCGGTCCAGATGACGAAGACATCTTTTCCGGCTTCGTGCGCGTGCTGGAGTTCGCGCTCGACGCCGGAGGAAATACCGGGCCTGGCCGGCAGGCCTGCGCCGGCGGGCACTGCCGGGATAAGCGAAATTATCATGTCGGACTGGTCGATGAGTTTGAAATCGCGCGCGTAAATCTGCCCGTCGATGTCAGGCAGGATAGCCAGCAGTTCGATTGTCTCGACGGGAATTTCTTTCCCCTCCACATTCAGTGTAACGAAGCGGTCGCCCGCCTCGGCGGCGGCCAGCGCCAGGCTGCAAAGGTGCTTTTCTTCCAGGTCGCCGGGATCGAAGCAGATGAAATGCCGCTTCATCGCCGCGCGGAACTGCTGAATCTGCGTGATCGTCTCGGTATCGCCGATGTTGGTCATCGGGAAGCTCAAATACGCCTTTTTCCACTGCCGGTTCGAGATGAGTCTTGCCAGCATCTCTGCCGGATCGGTCTGGTCAGTCCCGTCCGGGCCGCGGGCGAGGATGTAAAAGCACCCGTGCCCGCGAACGATCTGGCTGAGCAGTTCGGTCGCAAGAATCTCCTCTTCCCGCCAGACCATCAGGTCTTTGAGCGTGTGGTTGGTATGCCCGTCGCGCCTCAGGCGTGCGTGTACGCGGTCGATGTTATCCACCAGCGTTACGTACATCTCGGCGTCCAGTTCGCCCATCAGGTCGTAATCGAATGCGTAGAACAGCCCGTGTCGCCAGCGGAAAGTGGCGTGGGTATTGACGATGATATTGGTTTCGACTGCGCCGGCGGCGAGGATGTCCTTGAAGACGCTCCGGCGTAGCGTGTTCAGGCGTGATAGGGGCAGGTCGAGGATTTTCCCGGCCGGGACGTCCGGGGCCTCGGCATACATCCGCTCGCCGACGTTGCAGAGCGTAACCTCACATCCGGCATGTCCCGCGGCGGCAGCGGCCCGCTCGAGAAAGGCCTTCTTGTCCATCCCAACCTGTCCGGTAACTACGATACGCATAGTGGAGGGTAAAATGACTTATTCCTGATCCGGCCTGGTTATTGGAGCGGAGGTTGGTTGCGAACTCGGTACACCTATGGCGCGTTTTAATTCCTTGATTTGCCTCTTCAGACTGTCGATTTCCAATTGCTTCACAGCGGCCTGCTGTTTGTAGCGGTCCCGTTGGCGGGGGGCGTCGCCGACAGCATTAAGTTGCTTTTGCAATTGCTCGTTCAGGAATTCCAGTTTTTTCGCCCGTTGAGCGAGCAGGTCGGCGCGGGCGCGGAGTTCTTCAAGCTGTTTTTCCCGCTTGTGCAGTTCATCTTCGAGTTGCGTAATCCGAACATCCCTGGCCGCCTGCACGGACGGGCTGGGCGGTTGCGGAGAATCATCTCGCTTCTTTCTACCGATGTCGCATCCGCCCAACACGAGCGTAATGACTATCAGGATGTTCAGACTACGGTTCATCGTTAATCCGTTACCCGCGCCGGTCTGGTCGTCGGCGTCGGCTTGGTAATCGTAGCCGACAGGGCCTTTTCGATTGTCGCCGTCAGGTTCCTTCGTGCGTTATCGGAGACTACCTTTCCGTCTTTTCCTATCACCCAGATACTGGGGATGCCGCCGATGCCGTACTTGTGCGCGGTCGGGTCGTCCCAGCCCTTACCGCTGCATGCATGAATCCAGTCCATTTTATTGGTCGCTACGAACGACTTGAGCCGTTGCAGGTCTTTATCGAGGCTGATGCCGACGATCTCCACGCCTCGCGTTTTGTACTTGGCGTACAGCGATTTCATGTGTGGTATGGTCATAATGCAAGGCCTGCACCAGGTAGCCCAGAAGTCGATCACGACTACTTTACCCCGCAGGTCGTCGGGTAGTGTCAGTTTCGTCCCGTCGAGTTTCGTCAGCGTTGCGGCGAAGGGTTTGCCGATGTCGGGGCTTTTACCCAGTTGCCGGAGGATCCGCTTGGCCCGCGGGTGGTCTGAATGGTCTTTGGTCAGTTTTTCCAGCAGTTCGTCGAAGACTTTCTGGTCGCCGATGATCTTGCCCATTTGCATACCGGTCGTGATGGCATCGACTGCCTGGTCGGTTTTCGCGTATCGCTGCGTGAATTGCAGGATGGTTTTGGTAGTGTCGATTTTAGCCGGATTTGCCGCCGGTGAGGTCGTGGCGACGCCGATCGGCTTGAGTCTCAGCAGCAGCAGGTGCGCATCGGCGTGAAGTTTGAGCCGGCCCGGAGCATCCGAGGCGATAATCCTGGCGATGATTTCTTTCGCCCGCCCGGTCATTGCCGGAGCGTCGCTGATTCGCGCCAGTTGAATGGCCGCAACGACGCCCATCATCCTGGCCTCGTGAATTTCCTTGGCCTTGGGATATTTCTGCTCCATTTCGCCCAGGACCGCCAGGGCCTCCGGCAGGCGCTGCTTCAGCACCGCTATCAGTCTGTCTCCGCGGGGGTCGCCCCGGCGCCTGCCCATCAGCGACTTCATCTTCGCCAATTCAGCGGCTGCGCCGGCCGGCTGCGTTACCGGCAGGGCCGACATCTTCTGGCCAAGACAAAACGTAGCGAAAACCAATCCCGTAAGGGCCAAAGTGCAAACGCTTCGTTTCATAGTAGTTCCCTTTCAAGAAACGGCGAGTATAAACAATGCCTGTCGCGAATACCAGTGAAAGGGCATTCGGCATTCGGCATTGGGCATTGGTGGTCGTGGGTTACTGGGCGTCTTGCCGTTATATCCTGGGAATTTGCAAAGGCGGGAATCGAACAGAATCGATCATCATCAAACCCCGGCAAGGGGTCCCAGGGGCCTGTGCCGCCAATGCCCAATGCCGAGTGCCAAGTGCCTGCTTTCCTTCCGGTCATTGTCAAACCCCTGCCGCCGACATATCGTGTACGTTCGTGGATACCGACAGGAACGAAATCAGACAAGTTCCGGCGTGGGCCCTGGCGGTGGTGCTGCCGGTGGTAACGATGGTTACGCTCGGCGTGGCGCTAGGCTCGATACCGGACGTTGCCAGTGCGATGGTCCTGATCCTGACCGACGGGGTCATATCGCTGCTTGTGCTGGCGTCGGCCTGCGGATACGGCTGGGCGGTCTTTCGGTTTTTCAGGCCCGGGCAATCACCGACGCTGCTTTGCCTGGCGACGGCCGGTGCGATCGGGCTTTGGATGCTTTCGACGGCGGTGCTTATCGTCGGCTCGCTCGCGGGCGGACTCCTGACGATGCAATTCTGGTGGCCTGTGGTGGGCGCGGGTGTGATTTTGGCGTTGGTGCAGGCTTGGCGTCCGCTCAAGACGTTGAAACCGCGTCGAAGGCTCGCTCCTGGAAGTCTCTTGTGGGTACTGCCGGCGATAGCGGCGGGGCTTTGGCTGGCAGGAGCGGTCATGCCGCCGGGGTGGCTTGGAAACCTGACAATGGATTCCTACGACGTGATGGAGTATCACCTCCAACTACCACGCGAGTATTATCACGCCGGACGGATCGCCACGCTGAACCACAACGTCTATAGCCACTATCCGCTCGGCGCTGAGATGCTGTTTCTTCTTGGGATGTGCCTTCGCGGGGGAGCATACGAGGGGATGCACCTGGGAAAATTGATGGTCGGTCTGTTCGGTTTGGTGATGATAGCGGGTGTTTTTGGCGGCGCAGGTTTGAAACCTGTGCCACGACGGGCGGCGGCGGTTCTGCTGGCGACTTCGCCATGGGTGATTTACCTGTCGGGTCTGGCGATGGTCGAACCGGCGCAGTTCTGTTATCTGGCATTGGCGCTATTATGGCTTCGGCGGTGGCTGACCAAACCGGCCTTGAAATCGGCGGTTATTATCGGCGCGATGCTGGGAGCGGCCTGCGCGGTGAAGTATCTCAGTGTCGGGCTGATTGCCGGTCCTGTGCTGGCGGTGATGCTGATTGCTTCGATAGTGCGCCGGCGAATCGCTCATGTCGTCCTTACCGGTGGCGTAGCGGTCATATTGTTTTCGCCCTGGCTTTTGCGCAACACCGTCGCGACGGGTAATCCTGTCTTTCCTCTGGCTATGGGTCTGTTCGGGCAGGGGCATTTTTCCGACGAATCCGCCGCCCGATGGTGCGACGGGCACGCCCCGGGCTACCGCCCGCCCGTTCCGGAACCGGCGGATTACAAACCGCCGGAGCAACCGCCTTCGCGCTCGGAGAGGTTTTTCGCTTTCTGGTCGGGCCAGAAACCCTATGACACCCAGCCGGTGGTGGGTCCGGTCGTGCTGTTGCTGGCGGTCGTAACGGTTTTTCTGATATTTCTCTGGCCCCGAGCGTCGAAGCCGTGGGAATGGGCGGTATTGGGCGTGCTGGTGGTCCAGGTGTTCGTATGGATATTTTTCACGCGCGACATGCCGGCGCGATTCATCGCGCCGGCGGTTGTGCCGATTTTGCTGCTGGCTGCCGGCGCCGTTGCACGTATGGCGGACGCGCCGTGGTGGCCTCCGCTACGGGTCCGCGCGGTGCTTGCCTCAGCGCTGCTGGTCGCGGCGGCGGGATGGGGTCTGGCCTCGGCATGGAGTTACTTTCACGACCCCGCACAGAATTACTTTTATGACCCCGTCCGCCGGAGTCATCGGGGGCCTGTCATGTTACCGGGTCCGACTATTCTCATCGGCGAGGCGAGGGCGTTCTATTTCCCGCCCGGGACCGTCTATGCGACCGTCTTTGACGAACTCCCGCTTACGGGCGTTCTGCGCCGGGGCCGTTCGTCCGGCGAACTCGCCGACTATCTTCGCCTGATGGGTATGTCGCACGTGCTCGTATCGTGGATAGAGATAGACCGCCTGGCGCATTCCTACGGCTGGCCTGAGGAGATGTCCGCCGAACGCCTGCGGGAAACATTTTCGGACTGGAAAGTCGTCGATGAATTACCGACGGACCGACCGGTGTTCACGCTTTATTT
>DAOVLS010000408.1 GCA_030631125.1 Planctomycetales bacterium | reverse complement strand
GGGGTTTGTCTTATGATGCTCCTGCCGTGCTAGGCGGGGCGTTAGCGGTGCCCTGATTTCCGGCTTGCCGGGATGACCCGCAATCCGCTATAGCGGGGCTGAATTCTCCGCCGAGGTGTTGTCCTGGTGGACCATCCTGTTTGGCGGTTTGGCGTTGAAGGCTGGGTCCTCTGCAATGCCGGGCCGTGAACCTGGTCAGGTCCGGAAGGAAGCAGCCATAAGCGAGTTTTTCGGCATGTGCCGGAGGGTCGCCTGGCTGGAGCCGGACCGTCGGACATGACCCGTTGGGATGCATCGAAGCGGAGTGCACGGCTTTTTTATTTTCGATTTTCGATTTTTGATTTTTGATTTTCGATTGCTGAACGCTGACTGCTGATGGCTGATTGCTAATGGGTGAATATCTCGTATTAGCGCGCAAATACCGCTCGGCCACCTTCGATGAGGTTGTCGGGCAGGAGCACGTCGGAACGACGCTGGTCAACGCGATAAAGACCGGACGAGTGGCGCACGCCTTCCTGTTCACCGGAACTCGCGGCGTGGGCAAGACGACGATGGCGAGGATTCTCGCTAAGGCGCTGAACTGCCTGTCGTCCGACGGGCCTACGCCGACGCCCTGCAACGAGTGCGATGCCTGCCTTGCAATCGCCCGCGGCGACGATATCGACGTGGTCGAGATAGACGGGGCCTCGAATCGCGGCATCGACAATATCCGCGAACTGCGCGACAACGCCATCTACCGCCCTGCCCGCTGCCGATACAAAATCTATTACATCGACGAAGTCCACCAGATAACCAAAGACGCCTTCAACGCACTGCTCAAGACGCTCGAAGAACCGCCCGAACACGTCAAATTCATCTTCGCCACAACCGAGCCGGAGAAAATCCCAGCCACAATCCTCTCACGCTGCCAGAGGTTCGACTTCCGCGATATACCCACAGGCAAAATCGCCGAGCACCTGGAATCGATCTGCAAGACAGAGGATGTAAAGGTTACTCCCGAAGCGATTTTCCGAATCGCCCGCGCCGCCGCCGGTTCGATGCGGGACGGGCTGAGCCTGCTGGACCAGTTACTCGCTGCCGGTGCGGGGCAGGTCGGCGAAGACGACGTTATCGCCGTACTGGGCACGCCTTCGGACGAGCGGACAGCCTCTATCGTAACGGCAATCGCCGATGGTAACTCCGCCGCCGCACTGGACGCACTTGACGAACTGCTCCGCTCCGGACTGACGCTGGGGTCGGCGGTATCCGCCGTCGGCGAGATGTTCCGGCACATGATGCTGTCGTCCTCCTGTGGGGCCGACAGCCCGCTTATCGAACTTCCGGAAACGCAGAAAAAGGTCGTGGCCGAGTTGGCGGGTAAATTCACGCTGCCTGCGCTGGTCCAGGCCGTCAGCCTGACACAGACGACCGGGCGGAACCTCCGAGGGCTGGCGTCGGGAAGGGGATTGATCGAGGCGATGCTCGTCCGCCTGGCGGCAGCGGATAAATTCGTCGATGCCGCTTCGCTTATAGAAAGACTCGAACACCTCTCATCCGGCAGGGTCGCTGCGCCCGGACCGCCGAGAAGGCGCCCCGCTCCTCCGACCACCGGCGAAAAAAAAAAGACGGTAGCACCAGTCACGCGAAACGCACGAGGTAGTGGCAAAGCCGACGGATTGCCATCCGTCGATTTGAAAGAAGAGAAACCGTCGCCCGCTCCCGCAACCGCACTGGAGAATCCATCCTGGACTGAGCAATACATCCGCGGTCAGTGGCCTGAGATTGTCTCGGCTTTGAACAGCAATCGCCAGGGGCACGTTGCGGGGATGTTGATGCCTGCGAAGGTGCTGGGACTGGACGGCGAGACGCTCCGGCTTGGGTTTGATTCCGCCCACGAAGCCATCCGCCGGCGATGTGCCGAGCGAATGGACGAGACCATTACCAAGGCCCTTGGCGGGCTGTTCGGCAGGCCGGCTGTGGTGTGCGAATACGTCCCGACGGACGAAGCGCCCGGCCAGACAGCGCCGGCCAACACAAACGCCGCGATTTCATCGGCCCAACGTGCGGAAATAAACAATGACCCATCCGTCAAGTCTGTGCTGGATTTCTTCGACGGAACAGTAACAAACATAACCCGCCAAACCCCGGCAACAGAAGAAACAGAGTAGTCCACGAATTGCACAAATTACACGAATTGTAAAAAAAGAAAAAAAGGCATGAGTGAAAAACCTTCTATTGACGGTGTACCGGATTCGGTTGAACTGCCTGATTGGCAAAAGGAAGAGTTAGATCGCCGCTTGGAGGTCTATCGGGATAATCCTGATGCGGGCTCACCTTGGGAAGAGGTCATGGAGCGAATCATGCGAGGTCAAGCCCCCTCTTAATCTTTTTATATTCGTGTAATTCGTGGACTTTTAATTTGGAGAGATAATGTTCGGTGATATAGGCAAGATGTTGAAAATGGCCGGTCAGATGAAGGCGAAACTGCCGGAAATGAAGGCGAAACTGGCGGCTTCGGAGTTCACCGCCGATGCTGGCGGCGGGGTGGTTTCCGCAACGGTCAACGGTAAGATGCAACTGGTGGATGTGAAAATCGCACCGGAAGTTTTGGGCGACGGCGATGCCGAGATGCTGGCGGACCTTATCAAGGCCGCCGTTTCCGCCGCACAGGAAAAGGCCGCTGCCGCCGCAGCCGAAGCAATGGCCGAACTCACCGGCGGAATGAAACTGCCCGGAATGGACGAATTAATGTAGGCGTAGGCTGGGACGGAGCGAAGCGGAGTCCCACCTTATCCATGGAAAAAATGAATATTGAATATTGAACAGAGAACCTGCCTGCCGGCAGGCAGGTGTCGAATTTCGAAGAATT